>JAQUUP010000016.1 GCA_028693815.1 Candidatus Omnitrophota bacterium | reverse complement strand
CCGAATTTAGTGGATCGCCCAATTTTTCCAAGATCCAAAAACCAGCCCACTCCTAATAGGCCATTCGAAGAACCAGAATTGTACGCAAGCGCAAGTGCCGGCTCAACGCCACCGCGGCCTCGAGGAACCTGGAGAGGAATACTTGCCGAAGCAGTACCACTCGCAGGATCAACGTCTAACTTTTCCATAGACTCAAACGGCCTGTCTCCAGTGATCATCGCTTTTGGTGCAATTTCTGTTTGTTTAAGATCATCTTGATTATTTATTTTCTTTGGCAATTCTATATTTTCTAATATGCTTTGATTTTTAATCTC
Organism: Candidatus Omnitrophota bacterium; assembly: GCA_028693815.1. Lineage (NCBI taxonomy): Bacteria > Pseudomonadati > Candidatus Omnitrophota > Candidatus Omnitrophota bacterium. Next base: position 44,495 of record JAQUUP010000016.1, on the reverse strand, counting down.
TTTTCCTTGAACTTGCGATGTCTTTTCTTGAGATTCTTCTGCTAAAGCAGGTGTTGCAGAGAACAAAAATGGAATAATAATTAATCCAAATAAAAATTGATTTTTTTTCATTTTGCTCTCCTTTTTAATATTTATAAATTTTTTCTCGCCAACAAGCTGCAAAAACTTATTTGTGTATTTATTTTTCTACCTTTTGATCTTCTTGCTTTAAGGCAACTTTCTTACTTTCACTTTTGTCGCTAACCACAAGATCTTCTTTGTAGCATCGACCGCAAGGTGTATAACCTTGATCAACAGCTTCTTTTTTGTCCATTTTTGTTATCTCTTTGTCTTTAACAAATCGACATGTTTCTTTGTGATACTTTGCACCGTTTTGTGTTATGTAAACATCTTCGGCAAAAGCAAAGGTGCTTGCCGAAAGAAAAACTAAACATAACACAGCTAGAATTATTTTCTTCATATCTATGCTCCTTGTCTTGTTTCTGCAGCTGTTGTGAGAAATTTATTCTTAACATTTTTCGCTCTTTTCATTAACTATCGTTCCATTTTATTTTGATCTCCTGGCTAAATTGACCGCCAGTTAAAGCATCAATAAGAGCCGTAAGTTCCTCAACCCTCATCTGCTTATCAATAAGAAGCTGATACTCTTGTTCATTCTTTGTTAAGATTTCCACTTGAATTCGCCTACGCTCAAAATAAAGACGCGTGACTTCATCCAAGATATCTTCTCTAAGCTCTACCATCATCTTCGAACGCGAATCAATTGAAGTTTGATCAGAATTCCAAATAATATCTCCTAAATCCCAAGACAAAGAAACATCCCATCCTAAATTGTTATAAGCCGTTTTGTCATCTGTTCCAACATACTGCTGACCTCCGCCTGTATAGCTTCCATAAACACTATCCGACATAGTTAAGTTTCGATCCCCATCTAGACCAAGAGATAAATTCGGAAGCCAGGCCTTATTTCGCGCTTGCTGTCGCCATTGTTTTATTTTGCTAGGACTGACTTCCGCATATTCAATTGCCTTTTTCTGAACCCAACCAACTGAAGGCTCATTCTCAAAAAAATCCTTAATTTTTCTATAATCTGCAAAAAAATCACTTTTCATAGTATCCTGCTTTCTAAGCATAAAAAGACCCTTATCAGACCCGGCATAAACATCTCCCTGCACGCTAAAAGCCAAGCAGTTCGTCTTGTTTGATGGAAAGCCTTTATATAATTGCTTCCACTGATTATCCTTAAAATAGAAAATACCTTTTTGAGTTGAAGCCATCAGCTGATTCTTTTCGATAGCTACTAGAGAAGTCAGATATTCAGAAGAAAAACCTGAAATGAGAATACTGCGCCAAGACTCCTGATCCTCTATCCGATAAAAAATCCCATTTCTTGTGGCAACAAAGAAAATTGGATCTCGTGAATCAAAGATATAAAAACTTAGGATTTCTTTGGCCAGACTTAAAACATCGTCTTCATCTGAACTTTCCAAGGATTCCGTCCTTGAGCCTGAAGATCGAACAGAGAAAATCTTAACAGCATCCTTGTTCTCCATATCTAACTCAAAAATATCTTTTTGAGAAACTGCATATACAAAATTACAACTTTTTTGAAGAAAAAATACTGGATCAGACCCAAGAACACCACTCATTCGATGCCAAATAAAACCTGTCTTTGACCTAAAAAAGAGCCCAGTTGTTGTTGCGACATATATCGTCTTTTCACTATCCAAAACAGAGAAACAGCGCTGATTCTTAGAAGAATCAGCGCTAAAAATCTTTTTCCATCGCTTTCCTTCTCTGTCACCAAGAAAAACACCAGCATCTGATGCAATATAAACAAGATTTTGTTCGGAAATATAAATATCATTAACTCTTTGCTGGCTTCCCTCTATATAGAGCGCAAGCACATAATTCTTTCCACTGTCACTAGATCGATACACGGCCTTTGAAGTACCAACATAAACAATTGATGGCTCTGAGGGAACAATGTCAATAGCTGTGATCTCAAGCTCATTGATTCCATTTCCTGATTTTTCCCAGATATAGTTTTTTAAAAGAATTTCTATTTTATTTTCTTCGGAAGGCTGCCCTATAAAACTTTGCGCTGAAACTGGCCAAAAGATAATTAAAAGACTAATTATCCCAACCATAAAAACAAAGCAATTATTCTTTAAACATAGCTTTTTCATATATTTTCTTCGTGTCAATAAAAAGCAGCGCCCTTGTTACAGCACTCTTCATTTGAATATTATTATTTTCGATCGTCTCGACATTCTTATTCAAGTACTCAAGCATTGCCTCAAGTCCTAACTCTTTTCTCATCATTAAAAGAATCCGTAAACTTGTATACAATGCAATAATGCTTCTCGGCGAGGAAAAAATGTTATTATCGATTTCTGGTGAGTTTGAGAATTCATTCTTAAAATTATCTTCGTTCATTACTATCTCCTTTGGAAGGCAATAACAAGAATAGCATATCGTTGATGATTTGTCAAGAGTATATTGATGAATAATCAATATTAGATGAAGTCGCATCATATTTCATTGCAATAACTTGCAATGTTCATAAAAAGATATACTAAAATTTATTTGTTTTTAATCAAAATAATATTGACTATTCGTCAAAATATGTTATTATTAAAAAGATGAAAACAGGAATAAAGAAATCCTCAACTCGCTTGCGCTCGTGAGGATTAATTCAATCAATAGTTTTACATTCACGAAAGTTCTGTAAAACTAGAGTTCATTAAGATTCACACAGCTATTTTATGTTCGCTAACACTCCGCGTGCGCTTAAGCGCAGCGTAAGTATAAAAATGGAGCTCATTTATGTTAATCGGAAAAAGAATTAAAGAAATTCGAAAACAGCAAAAAATATCGCTAACGGAACTGTCTAAGAAAAGCGGCATTCAACTTGCCACTTTAAGTCGAATAGAAAATTTAAAAATGACGGGGACGCTTGAATCGCACATAGAAATTGCCAAAGCACTTAACGTTGAAATCACAGAACTTTATCAAGATATTTCTCTTGAAACAAACAAAGTTGATGTTAAAACGGAGGAATCTTCAGCTGATTTCTTTAATTACAGCGATAGGTCATCTTATGAAATCTTAACTAACAAAGTTTTATCTAAGAAAATGATGCCTATTCTTTTGCGCATTGAGCCAAATGGAAAAACAAATGTCGAACAAGGTTCAAAATCAAGCGAAAAATTTCTTTTTGTCTTAGAAGGATCTATTTCTGCAAAAATTGGGGATAACAGCCATATATTAAAGGAAGGCAACACGCTCTATTTTGATGCCTCCCTCCCCCACTATTTTGAGAATACTAATACTAAAGTTGCCAAAGTGATTTGCGTAGCAACGCCAGTAGAGCTGTAAAAAAGGAATAAAGGATTAAAGGACTAAAGGAATCAAGTGGAAAAGAAAAAAACTTTAAAAACCTATAAAGATCTAATCGCCTGGCAAAAATCCTATAATTTATGTTTAACAATATACAAAACAACGCAAACATTTCCGAGAACTGAACAATACGGCCTAACATCTCAAATGAATCGAAGCGCATTATCGGTTCCTTCAAACATTGCAGAAGGATATACTCGATTTGGAACAGCGGAATATTTGCGATTTCTTTCTATTTCTTACGCGTCTCTTGCAGAACTCGAAACGCAATTATTTCTAGCAAGAGATTTAAATTATTTAAAACAAGCTAGCTTTAACAAAATTATTGAATTGCACGACGAGGTACAGCGGATTATGCACAAGCTTATGTCTGTTTTAAAAAATAAGCTTTAAACTTTTATCTTTAATCCTCTATTCCTCTATTCCTTTAATCCTTTTATATGGAGTTCTAATATGTCAAACCTAAAAATTCTAATTGTTGATGACGAAGAAGGAATCAGGGAGTCGCTTAAATTAATCCTCGAAGATTATTATAATCTCATTTTAGCCGAAGACGGCGAACAAGCCTTAGAAATTCTAGAGAATTCTTCGGATATTGCTCTTGTCTTAATGGATATCAAGATGCCAAAAATGAGCGGCCTTGAGACACTCGAATCCATGAAAGAAAAACATGCTCAACTTAAAGTTATCATTGTTACAGGATACAAATCAGTCGAAACTGCTACAGAGGCTGTACGCCTAGGCGCTTCCGGTTACATTGTTAAACCTTTCAAGTCAGACGAGGTCTTAGCTACCGTAAGATCAACGATGAAAAAATAAATGCCTGAAAATTTCTATTCATATCTTCAAATATTTTCTTCAATCTTGATTCTTTGGTCAGGAATTATTATTCTGACCAGAAATCCTCGGCAAAAAATAAATCAAATATTCTTCTTTCTATGTCTCACAACATTTTCTTGGCTTTTTCTTTATAAGATTATTTCTCTTTTTGACATAAATAAAAACTTAGAACAGCTCCTCGCAAGAATATCTTATTGCGGAATAACTGCTTTTCCAGCTCTAACTTTTCATTATACACTTCTATTTTTAGATACTAAAATAAACAAAAAACTAATAAGAGTTGCCTATGCTACTACACTAAGTTTTTGCCTCTTAATTCTTAAAACAAACCTAATCGTAAATGGGTTCTACTACTATCAATGGGGTCCATACCCAAAGGCAGGAAATCTCCACTACATCTACTTAGCATTCTTTTTTATTGGCATTCTTTTGTGCCTTAAAATACTTATTAATTTTATTGCAAGAAATCAAAAGCCAAAATCAAAAAAAACTGTTCAAGCAAAATATATTTTAACTGGATTCTTAATTTTTACCCTTGCATCTATTGATTTTATTCCAAATTATGGAATTAATTTTCAACCTTTTGGCTTTATTCCATCACTTTTTTTTATTTCAATATTTGGGTACGCAATAATTAAGCATCAATTAATGGACATTCAAATAATCTTTAAAAAAAGTATTATTTACTCTATTTTAATCACGCTCATTTCTTTGCTCTACTTAATAATTATCATTTTTATAGAAAGAATGCTGCAAGAAATTCTAGGATATCGTTCAATCTCTTTGAGCATTATTACAGCATTTGGATTAGGTCTTATTTCTGTTCCATTACGAAATAAAATTCAGTTTTTAGTAGATAAAGTATTCTTTAAAAACACTCGAGATGAGATTGTTAAGGAAAATGAATTACTCAAACAAGAAATTGTACAAACGGAAAGACTAAAATCTATTGCTACATTGGCAAGCGGAATGGCGCATGAAATTAAGAATCCTTTAACAGCCATTAAAACTTTTTGTGAATATTTACCCGAAAAATTAGAAGACAAAGAATTCCTTAAGAAATTTAGTCGTATTGTTGGAAATGAAGTTGAGAGAATTGACAATATCGTACATCAGCTACTCGAATTTGCACGACCTTCTCCTCTTGCCCTTAAAGATATTGATATTCATAGTCTTATGAATAATATCTTAGAGTTTTTGAACAGTGACTTTATAAAACATAAAATTAAAGTCTCCAAAGAATTCGATAGTGATTATCTAGAATTATTTATTGAAGCTGACTCCAATCAACTTAGGCAGGCTTTCTTAAATATTTTCTTAAATGCCATTGATGCCATGAAAACAGGTGGAAATCTATCGATAAGAACAAAGATTGCCAGTAGCACCCTAAACATCGCAATACAAGATAGCGGTCCTGGAATTAAAAAAAAGGACCTTAAACATATCTTTGATCCTTTCTACACAAGAAAAGACGAAGGAACAGGATTAGGTCTCTCTATAACCCAAAGAATTATAGCAGAACACCGAGGGATTATCTTTGCTGAAAGCCAAATTGGAATTGGCACCAAATTTATTATTCAACTTCCAATAAAATCTTTGGTTAAATTTCCTGCCTAGAACACAGATCAACAAATGCATTGGCCACAATAGGATGAAACTGAATGCCGGCATTCTTTTTAATTTCTTCAACAGCAGTTTCTTTCGAGAGAGCTTTTCGGTAGGTTCTGTCTGAAGTCATAGCATCGTACGTGTCAGCTACAGCCACAATGGCTGCAATAATAGGAATCTCCTCGCCTTTTAATCCTTCAGGATAGCCTCGCCCATCATATCTTTCGTGATGATATTTGACACCTTCGAGACATTGTTCGAACTCAGGAAGATTCTTTAAAATTTCGGCACCGCGAAGCGGATGCTCTTTAATTTGGACAAACTCCTCGTCTGTCAGTCCTCCCTCTTTACACAAAACACTTTCAGGAACACCAATTTTTCCAATATCATGCAAAAGGCCTGCAATATATAAATTCTCAGAAAAACTTTCTGGCAAATCAACTGCTTTACTTCTAACTAATTCATTAGCAATTGTCAGAGAATAATGCGTAACACGCTCGGTATGTCCTCGTGTATATTTATCCTTCGCTTCAATGGTTGAGGCAAGTGAAAGAACAGTATTAATAAAAAGGGCTTTGTTTTGATCAACCTGTTTTTTTAGATCATCAATAAGCTGAGCGTTTTGAATCGCCATCGCCACATTTGATGCTAGGGCCGATAAAAAGTCAAGCTCCTCGGCGTTGTATCCTTCATTGGTAGATTTTTCCCCTAGCAAAAGAAGCGCCAAAAGGTTACCATGAAAATATGCCGGAACGCATGCCAAAACATTAAACATCCCCATTTGACGAATAACACTATTTAAGAATTCCTTTTTTTCTTCTTGGCTTGCTAAAACACTTTCCTGCCAAATTAATTTATTCAAATCGGAAACAATCAAATACCCCTTTTTAGCAAATTGCTCATAGTATTGTTTTTGCGTAAAAAGTTTTACAAGAGAATTTTCTTTGGTAAATTTTGCAAACCCAGGCGGGATTTTCATCCCTTCTTTCCCGCCGGAGATGGTTAAAACATAACAATCTTTTTCAGGCTGAAAAAGCAAAACACCGGCATGCTTGGCATGAACTTTGCGTACAATCAGGCGGATAATCAATTTGATCAAAAGATTAGGGTCATGAACCAAAATCATGCTACGACTGGCGTTCTCAAGTTCTTTTTTATAATTTATTTCCATAATTTTTAAAAATAGTGAAACGTTAAAAGTGAAACGTGAAGCGTTTAAATAACAGGATTGAAAATACTAAAAAACATGCTGAGCTTAAAGTTTCTTAATTAAATTTCTGATCATCCTAGTTTCATAATCAATCTTTTCTAATAAACTATCAAGGCAAACCTTCGTTAGATATTTTAAATCATAGCAGATTTCAGCTTGCGTTTCCAGCTCTGCGCACGAACCAAGAGCAATATACAAAAAATGCTTATATTCTTTATTATGATAACGATTAAAACCTTCAGCTATATTTCACGGAATCGAGACTGCAGCTCTACGCATTTGAGAGCTAATTCCAAAAACTTCTTCTTTTGGAAATCCCTTTATTGTTTCATATATATCAATGACAATTTCTTTTCCAAGTTTCCAGATTTCAAGATCTCTAAAATTTTTTATTTTTTGCATTTTTTCTTCACTCTTCACGTTTCCCGCTTCACAAGCTCGCTTATGCGAGCTCTTTCAGTACAATCTGTTCTAGCTCATCTAAAGCCAGAGGCTTATGAACATAGTTGACCACGCCAAGACTTTTTGTCTCATCAATAACGTCTTGATCCTCAACACCTGTAACCATAATAACTTTGACATTGTTTCCTTTTTCTCGAAGCTTTCGTAACGTCTCAACTCCTGTCATCTCACCCATGCGCACATCTAAAAGCACAAGATCAGGATTATCTTCCTCGATAAGAACCAAAGCCTCCGCACCTCCAGAAGCTGTTCTTACGTCAATCTTTCGCTTCGTAAAAAAACTCTTTGCAAATTCTCTAACATCTTGTTCATCATCTACAATTAATAACTTTGACATTGGTTTTCCTCCGGAAAGAGTGAAGAGTGAACCGTGAATAGTGAAGCGTATAAACAGACAAAAAAATCATTTGGGATTTTAGCCTTTGGTCTTTCTTCCCACTCTTCACGTTTCACATTTCACGCTTCACATTTTTATTATTTCTATTTCTATTTCTTAAATATAGGTAACTTTAAAATCGTAAGTGTGCCAATATTATTTTCTGATGACATAAAAACTTTGCCTCTATGATTCTCTTCCACAATTTTTTGAATCACATAAAGACCAAGACCTGTACCTTTCTTGCTCGACAATTTGGTTGTAAAAAAAGGTGTGAACAATTTATTTTGGTCTTCTTCTTTAATGCCAATCCCGTTGTCCAAAATACTAATCTCGAGAAAACCGTCTGTTCTACGAGTTGATATTTGAATTTTTGCTTTATAATGAGGGTCTTTTTCCTCAGATTTTCTTTGCATGACTGCATCATACGCATTATCAATAATATTAAACATAACTTCTTGAAGCTGTGTAAAATTACCACAAATAGCAGGAACATTTGAATCATAATCTTTAATAATGGTAAGTTGATCTTTTTTAATCTTAAACTGTGCCATTTCAATGGATGCATCAACGAGTTTTCTAAAATCAACAGAGCAAAATCCTTCTTCTCCTTTTCGCGTGTAACGCAAAAGACCTTGCACGATCTCTCCCCCTTGACGAACATTTTCTTGAATTTTAAGAAGAGCACCTGTAACATCACGCAAAAGCTCTTTGATTTCTTCTGAAGACTGATTTGCAGTTTCTGCTTTTAGCTTAATTGAATCGAGCGCATCCCCTGCAATAAAACCAAGAGCATGCAAGCGATTGTTGATTTGATGCGAGAGCCCATCTGCCATAGTACCAATAGTGGCCATTTTCTCTGCTTGAAAAAGCTGAGCTTGCGTTTTTTTAGACTCTTCATAAAACTGAGCATTTTCAATAGCTAATGCAACTTGATTTCCAAGGATTGTAAAAACAGCTAAATCATCTTGGCTATACATCTCTTTAGATTTCTTTTTTCCTAGAATACCGATTGCAATAAGCTGTTTTTCTGTAAAAATCGGAACAACAACCTCAGCTTGCAAACTTCTCATTCCTTCTTCCACTTCTTTGTATTCCTGACCCCCATAATCATGCATTCTTTGTTTTATTTCCTCGTAAACAATCGGAGCATTAACTTTCTCCAAATAACGGATAAAAGTAGAATGCTTTTTGATCACACAATCAAAACTATCCAAACTTTTTCCTCTTGCAGCTTTAAGCAAATACTCTTTCTTTCTAGAATCATAAAGATAAATGCAAGCATGATCTAAGTTAATCGTTCTAGATAAAATATAAACAATTAAATTAAGTAATTTTTTTAAGTCTTTGATGCGCGTCATTCCAGAAGAAGCTTGTTTTAAAGTTGCCTGATATCGTTTTTGATCACGCAACAATTGATTCTCAGCTTTTTTCTGAATAAAAAGATATAAAAATGGTCCTCCAGTAGCAAGCAACGTTGAGGACACCAAAGGAATAAGCCACCACAAATCACCCAGCCAAGCAACAAGCGTCTGCTTCCATCCTAAGGCCATAGCAAATGGAATACCAAGAACGATAGAATAAACAAAAACAAAAGCGCCTGTTCTCGTAATTGCTACGGTTACATCCAAGAACCTATATTTTAAAATCGCGTAACCGAAAATTATCGGATACAAAAACATAAAAATAAAACCAACAGGAGGAAAATTAATCCCATAGCTAGCAATAAAATCAAGCGCACCTAAAGATCCAACCACAGATCCAAACAATGCATACTTAATTCTTGTTCTTTCGATTTCGTTGAACTTATCTCCACCGCGGAGAAGCCTTACGGTCATTAAAAAATTAGAAATAGAAAAAAGCGAAATAAAGAAAATTAAGAATATAAAATGGTTTAAAACAAACGTGTTTGGATAGTACCCCCACTCATATGAAAAAAGACCAACAACTAATGGAAACTTTGTAAAATTTAAAATCACGAACAATAAAGCGATTAGATAGTTCAAAAAGACAACTATCCTATCCTTCTCTCTTCTTGTTAAATAGTAAACAAATGAATAAAAACTGGCAGGTATTCCGATTATTCCAATATATCCTAACCGAAACCAATAAATCTTCTCAGAGAGATCTTTAACGCAATATCCTACTGCGAAAGAAAAAAGCCAAATTGATATAAAAACACCAAAGATGGCAAAAGAGAAGTTTACTTTAGATTTTCTATTCTTGAAATAAACTAAAAAATTAAAAAACAAGACGAAAACCGACGCCGCTAACATTAAAAACGGTTGTAATTTAAAGAATACAGCGGTCATTTTATTTTACTTTCTTAATAAAACCAACATTCGCACAATAGTTAAAAAGTCGAAGATAATAATCATTGTCAATTTTAGGATATTCAAATTTATAATCCTTAAGAGCTTTTTGTGTTTTATCAGATAAAAAAGTAGCTTTATAGTTAAAGTATGACAAGAATGGTTGTATTAACTTATATTGCACTGGGGTCAATTCTTTCATGTTGAATTTCTCTATTGGAATGAATTCTGGGTTAGTGTACCCAAAGAATCTAGCTGCCAAATCAACAAAATCTCCTGCCCTCACATTCGTAGGATTTACGACATGGTATACTGCATTCTTTTTTTCACTCTCTGCCAATAAAAAGATACCTTTGGCGACAAGATCAACTGGCACTATATTTTGAGAACAACGAACATTTGCTGGTACAGAATTAAAGATTCCCTTCGAAAAGAGATACAGCGGCTCGTAGAACATCTTAAAATTTGTTGTACCGCCTGTGCAAAAATCTCCCAAAATTATGCTTGGCCGGAAGATTGAAATAAAAAACTTTTCATTCTTAAAATTTTTTCTGACTATCGACTCTGCTTCAAATTTACTTTGTTCGTAGTGATTATTGAATTTCTGACCGCAATCAAAATCATCCTCAGAAAAACTTCCAACTTTGTTCCCTGCAATAAAAGCGGTTCCAATATAGTTAAATTTACTCAAATTTAAACAATCTGAACAGAAATCTAAGAGGTTCTTTGTTCCGAAAACATTTGCCATCTTTGCCATTTTAGAATCAATGCTAAAACCGGTAAGAGCCGCAGAATGATAAATGCTATTGATTTTTTTACATAGCTCACCATATTCAGACCCTGTTAAACCCAACTTCTTTTTAGAAATATCTCCTGAAACAACAATAACTTTTTTTTCTCTCAAACTACTCGCACAAGAAATTGTCTTTAAAACTTTCTGAGCGCGAGCAATTGAGGTCTCTTGATTGCTCCCTCGAATCAGAAGATAAACAACATTGATGCCTTTGTCTAATAAAAAAAGCTTTAAAAGATACTTGCCAAGAAAACCAGTTGCGCCAGTTAAAAGAATATTTTTCTTGTTAATCATATTTATTCTCAATTGATTTCATGCTCCTTCAGCAAAAGACACGCATTGTTCCCGCCGAAAGCCTGCGAACTATTCAGAGCAATATCAACTTTTTGCTCCCTAGCCTTGTTCGGCACACAATCAATATCACACTCAGGATCTTTGGTTTCAAAATTAATTGTTGGAGGTATTTTGCTATTTTTTATTGATAAACAACAACTTATTGCCTCTAGAGCAGCTGCAGCTCCCATGGTGTGTCCAAGCATTGATTTTATCGAATTAACTGGAATCTTATTCGCACGTTCTTTAAAAATTGTTTTGATTGCCTGAGCTTCAACCTTATCGTTCTCTGGAGTTCCTGTTCCATGAGCGCTAATATAATCAATGTCTTTGAAAGAAATACCTGCATCTTTAAAAGCTTTTTGAGTTGCTTTTAATATTTGCTCATAAGCAGATGCTGTCATGCTGTATGCATCGCAAGAAAGACCGTAACCTAAAACTTCTGCATAAATGTTTGCTTTTCTTTTTTTTGCGTTTTCTAGAGATTCTAAAGCAAGAATCCCTGCACCTTCTCCAAGCATCATGCCTTTTCTATTTTTATCAAATGGTTGACATTTTCTAGGAGCCATTGCAAGTAATCTCTGAAAACCAGTAAACGCAATTTGAGATAGGGCATCGATGCCGCCTGCAAGCATAAAATCCAAAGAACCAGATCGAATAAGATCAAATGAATAACCTAGCGCATAATTGCTTGCAGAACACGCATTTCCAAAAACAATATTATTTCCTTTAAGTTTTAATTCGTGGGCAAGATTTAAAGAAATTGAATTGGATGGATATGCTAAAGCAGAAATACTATTAACTTTTAAAGAATTACTTTTTTTAAGAGACTTTACATATAGATTCTCAAGAATTTGCGGCTCTCCCATGGTTGTACCTAAACACACTCCCATTTCTTCTTGAGGCAAAGCTTTCAAATCGAGCCCGGCATCTTCTATAGCAAGCTTAGCAGCAGCAATTGCCATCTGCGACGCGCGCCCCATGTGAGAAATCTTTTTTCTTTGTATAAACTTTGAAGGATCAAAATTCTTAACCTCTCCACCATAGTGGCGATCATAACCAGAGGTATCAAAAGATTCTATTTTGCTAATACCGGATTTACCTGCAAGTAGATTTTTCCAAAAATCTTGCCAGCCGATTCCAAGCGATGAAACAACGCCCAGGCCTGTTATAACAACACGCCTTGAATCGCTTTCTTTTGTTTTCTTAATCATTTTTCCTTTACACTATAAAATATTTGAATATTTGAAATTTTTTCTTGATTAACGTAAACTTCAATGTTTGGGTATCCGCCTGCTCCCATGCTCTTACCAGAGACAACCTTTATAATAAGCTGATCACCAACATTAGCCTGCCCTAAAAACTCTGCCTCTACTTTTCCCAAAAAGAATAAATTATCTTTTTTCCCACTATTTAAAGAATGAAAAATAATCGCTGCCTGAGCTGCCGCCTCAACCATCAACGCTTCAGGAAAAACGTCTGTCGCCTGCTCTCCTCGCTTAGTCGCCCATTCATTTCCCGTGATGTTCTTTATCGCAGTTAGACTCTTATTTTTTTCATATTCAACAATTTTATCAATCAAAAGAAAAGGATACTTTTGAGGAAGAATTTCCTGTATCTCTTTGAGCCCAAGCATAAATACCTTTTATATTAATATTAATAAATATAATATAAATAATTATAACGTGGAAAAGTTTGGAAAGCACGAAGTTTTTGAGAAAAATGAAAGAAATCTTTGATGCAGAATATTTGATGCTTCATATATAGCATTCAAAAAAAATTATTTCTAAGCTTATTATTCAAAATGCTATATACCAAATACTAAATACTAAATACTAAATACTAGCGCATGAATTTCTTAAAATGGTAAGCTTTCTATGTCACCAGGTTTTTCAATATTGTGCACGCGCAACTCTCTGTCAATCTTCCTAATCAAACCCTTCAAGACAGTGCCAGGCCCAATCTCGATAAAATCAGTGATGCCCTCTGCCGCCATAAAACGAACAGAATCTTCCCAAAGGACAGATGAAGTGATTTGTTTTGGTAGGTTATCAGCAATAGCCACGGGATCTGTCTCAGCTACAGCTTTCACATTGCTCACAACAGGTATGATAAGCGGATTAATAATAATTTTATTAAGCTCGCCTTTGAATTTATCAACAGCTGGACCCATAAGGCTTGAATGAAATGCTCCGGCAACATCCAAAAGAATAACGCTTTTTGCACCGGCCGACTTAATCATTTCGCAGGCCTTCTCAACTTTTTCAACTTCACCACTTATAACAATCTGCACTGGTGAATTAAAATTTGCCACCTCAACACCTGCTTGGCTGCAAATCTCTTTTAACTTAATCTTATCAAATCCAATAACAGCGGCCATCGTACCTTTATTAATATTGCACGCCTCTTCCATAAATGCACCGCGGCGCTCAACTAAACGAATACCGTCTTCGAAGGAAAATGCTTCAGATGCAATAAGAGCAGAATATTCGCCCAGACTTAAACCTGCCGTAAACTTTGGATTAACATTCTTAAACTTTGGACTTTCTTTGAAAGCTGCCAATGCTGCAATACTAAAAGTAACAATCGCAGGTTGACTGTAGGAAGTAAGTGTTAGTTTTTCTTGAGGACCATTAAAGACAACATCCAATAAGTCATTGCCTAAAACATTTTGAGCTTGATCAAAGATTGCTTTTGCCGCCGGAGAGCCATCATAAAAACTTTTGCCCATGCCAACGGTTTGTGCGCCTTGTCCGGGGAAGATGAAAGCAACAGCGTTTATTGAGTTCATAGTGTTTATTGGGTTTGTTGGGTTAATAGAATTTATTAGATTTTAGCATTAATGGTGTTTTTCAAATAAGAAATAAATTTCGAAATTAATCGAGCTGTTTTATCCGAAAGCTGAAAAACCTCATCAAAATCTTTCTTCGTGATATATTTTAAGTCTAAGGCAATATAAAGCTGACTTTGCAGTTCTGATAAAGAACCTTTTGAAATAAAAAGAAACCTTGCAAATTCTTTATTACCGCCTCTGGAAAACCCCTCCGCAATATTAGACATTACAGAAACTGCACAACTAGTTATTTGTGATTTAAAGCGAAGATCCTTTGAAAAACTTTTATTGCTTTCAGAAAGCTCATATATTTTTCTTGTTAAAATTCTGCTTTCTTGCCATGCTTGGATATCTTCAAATTTATTAATTTTCATTTTAACTCAACGAACTCTACAAACACCATAAGCCCTATAAACTCTTCTAAAACTTCAGCACCATCGCTCCCGAAACAAGCCCTGCACCAAAAGCAACTAAAACAACATAGTCCCCTTTGCGAATGCGGCCAACTTCTACCGCTTCGTACAAGGCAACCGCAGCTGATGCCGCAGACATGTTGCCATATTTTTCAATATTAATAAAAACTTTTTCCTTCGGAATTTTCAATTTCTTTGCCACACCGGCAATAATCCGATCATTGGCCTGATGAGGAACAATGCAAGCAACATCAGAGATATCAATCTTTGCTTTCTTGATAGCAAGCTCAGTGCACTCTGCCATGGAATTAACAGCAATCTTAAAAAGCTCTGATCCGCGCATACGAATATACGGAAGCTGCCCTGATCCATGTTTTGGCTTAGACGGGTGACGAGTCTCAGGAATAACAACTTTCATTAAATCGCCATATTCACCAAAACTTTCCAGATGTTCTGACAAAATCCCTTGGCGTCTTCCTTTTGCTAAAATACAAGCTCCTGCTCCATCACCAAAAAGAACACAAGTGTCTCTGTCTTCCCAATCAATCATCGTGGTCAATCGATCCGCTGCAATCACAAGCGCATTTTTATACATTCCCGTCAGCAAAAACTGATGTGCCACCGATAATGCATAAACATATCCTGTGCAAGCCGCCGAAACATCAAACGCTACTGCATGCTTAGCCCCAATACCTTTCTGAACCAGACAAGCCACAGACGGGAAATTGCTGTCCGGCGAAGTTGTCGCAACAATGATCAATTCTATTTTTAATGCAGGAAGTTTTGCATTATACAAAGCTTGCTCCGCAGCTTTGATCGCTAAATCGCTTGTTTTTTCATGCTCGCCTGCAATACGACGCTCTTTGATTCCTGTGCGCGTAGTAATCCACTCGTCGGATGTATCAACAATTTTCTCTAAATCTGCATTAGTTAATCTTTTGGAAGGAACATAATGGCCAAGCGAAAGAATTTCTATATTCTGCATAAATTAGCCTACCTCTTTAATCATGTTTTCAATCAAATTATCTTCAACTTCGCGAATCGTTGCACGAATAGCATTCTTGATTGCCTTGGCACTTGATCGACCATGACTAATCATAACAAGGCCATTAACACCCAAAAGAGGCGCTCCACCATATTCGGTGTAATCAGCATGCTTTTTAATATGCAACAATCGCGACTTCATCAAAAACGCTCCCCATAAAGCAAGAGGGCTTTTTTTGATTTCTCTTTTAATCAAAGCTCCCGCCGATTCCATCACACTTTCAGCCACTTTGATTACAATATTACCTACGTATCCATCACAAATAATGCAATCGCAACGACCAGAAAAAATTTCGTTGGCCTCAATATTTCCAGCAAAATTATAAACCCGTTCGGACAAAAGCCGATGGGTTTCTTTGCTAAATTCTGTCCCTTTAGTTTCTTCAGCTCCAATATTAAGAAGTCCAATTTTAGGTTCTTTGATATTTAGAATTTTTTGAGCATACACATTCGCCATCAACGCAGAATGAAGAAGATGTTGCGGTTTTGGATCTGTGTTGGCACCAACATCAATCAGAAAAGAAAAACGCTTTTCCGTCGGAATAACCAAGCCAATGGCTGGCCGTTCAACACCGGGAAGCATTTTTAATAAAACCGTAGACGCGCAAACAACAGCGCCCGTGTTGCCGGCACTGATAAAAGCATCATATTTACTTGAATCTTTTAAAAGATCGACACCTGTGGTAATAGAAGAATTCTTTTTTCTTCGGATAGATGATGTGGCAGGATCATGCATGCCGATCACGTCGGGTGCATGAACAACTTCAATACGATCTTTTGAATATTTATATTTAGAAAGCTCTTCGTGAACTTTATCTTCAACACCAACTAAAGTCACATTGATATCAAATTCTTCAATGGCCTGAATAACACCTTTGACGATTTCATGCGGCGCATGATCGCCACCCATAGCATCAACAATAATATTCACACAAGGTCCTTTTATAAATGTTTATCGTGTTAGTGGTGTTCTTGGCGTTTATTAGGTTATAAATTTTCTCAAATTTTAGAAACTTTACAACCCCACGAACTCCAAAACTCTAAGAGCTCAAAAAACTATTTCTTCTTTTTCGCCTCTTTCACCTTAATCTCAACAACTAGCTTGCCTTTATAATGCCCGCAATATGGACAGACTCGGTGAGGTACAATTTCTTTTTTACAATTCGAGCAAACACTCACTGCTGGTGCTTCAGCTTTGTAATGCGTTCGTCTTTTGCGTGAACGCTGCTTCGAATGCTGTCTTTTTGGATGTGCCATTTCAATTCTCCTAATAAAAAGTTAAAACATTAATATCAAGTATCTCGTCGTTAGCATATGGTATTTAGTAAAAATTAAAAGAATAAAAATAAGTTTTAGATTTAAAGTTGTAACCTACAAATAAAGCATTGGAAAAATCAAAAACTACACTCTACGGCCTGCAACCTAACTCATCTTTTGTTTGGCCTAAAACTTTAAGCTCAACGCTTAAAACTTTTGTTTTTTTATTTTCTTACCATATACTAAATACCAAATACTAAATACTATTTCTTCTGTTGCAACTACATTTTTCACTATTTAAATCCATCCCACAACTTGAGCAAATCCCCTTGCAATCATCTGCACAAAGAATCTTCGATGGAAAATCTAAAAGAATTTCCTGGCGAACATCTTCGCCAAGCTCAATATACCTTGGATGCTCCTCCAAATCGTAGTGGAAAACCAAATCTTTTACAATTTCTTTTTCAAAAGATCGAAGACATCGCCCACATAAAACAGAAAAATTTGCTTTCACGCTCGCTTTCGCCGATACAACATTACCAATACACTCAAGATATGCGCTCACACAAACAGGAGCTAAGCATTGGATATCTTCACCATCAAAGGTGAAATCTTCTTTTTCAAGAATTCCATCAATCTCCAAGCCGCACAGAGGAATATCTTTAATAGCAATCTTCATGAAGCTAATTTTGCTTTAAGCTTTTTTTCAACAAAATCCGGAACCATCGTCGAGACATCGGCTCCCAACACCGAAACTTCTTTTAAGAGTGTTGATGAAATAAAGGAATGTTTTTCAGATGGCATCAAAAAAACAGTCTCAACGTCTTCTGCCAAACGACGATTAGTTAATGCCATTTGAAACTCGTATTCAAAATCAGAAATCATACGCAAACCACGGATTAAAACGGCAGACTTTTTTTTGCGTGCAAAATCAACAACCAAGCTATTAAAAACCTCTACCCGAACACCCTTTAAATCTTTGGTGGCTTCGCGCACCATATCGATACGCTCTTGAAGGCTAAACAAAAGATTCTTTCGAGACGTTTCTGCTACAGCCACAATCACTTCTGGAAAAATATAACTAGTCCTCTGAATAACATCCAGATGACCAAGTGTAATGGGATCAAAGGTCCCTGGATATATAGCTAACTTATTCACCTATTAACTGCTCCTATAAATGCTCACCAAAGAGGCGCCATATTTTCTAGTCTTAAAAAGCGAAAACCGGCCTTGTTGGTCCGGTAAATCTTCCCTCTTATCATGCTGAAACACTAGCAGAGAATTGGAAAATACTATATCATGTGCACATAAGGTTTTCAAGGCTTTTTTTGCCAGTTCTCGACTATAAGGTGGGTCAATAAAAATAATATCGAATTGTCTCTTTTTTCTTGCAAATTCCTTGATCGCGGCAAACGAATCAAGCTTAAAAAGATCAAAATAACAATCTTTTCGCTGTTGGTACGGCATCTCAAGAATCGCCATATTTTCTTCAAGAACCTTGAAACATTTGATATCTTTCTCGACAAAAATAACATTTTTGGCCCCACGCGAGATCGCCTCAAATCCCATAGCCCCGCTTCCCGCAAAAAGATCTAAAAAACTTAAATCATCTAGTTCTTGACCTAAAATGTCAAAAACCGACTTTCGGATAATATCCGATGTCGGACGAATGCCATGTGGCATGTAGAAATTACGACCTTTTAGTTTTCCGCTTAATATTTTCATAAATGAACACCTGACTTATGGAACCTTTAGGCGACATCAAGTCAGCCTGTGTGAATTTATCCTGCGAAGCTGCGACCCAGTAGCTAAGCAGGATTCTTATCTAACCCGATAAAATATTCGCCAAATAGTTAGGATATCTTCTAAGTATTGTATCCTTTATACCAGTATTTGTTGATTTTTTCAACTCCGGATCTTGTTTTGTCAAATCAATCGCCTCAACCCTTGCTAGCTCTAGAATATCCATTTGTGCTTGAGGATTTGCATCTTTCAGCTCATTAAGTCCATGCTGATGTCGGCCAAAAAACTCTCCAGGACCACGAATCAAAAAATCTTTTTGTGCAATCTCAAATCCATCGTTAGTTGATAAAATTGCATCCAAACGTGCTTGGCCTTCCTGCGTTGTTGGCTCTGAGATCAATAAACATTTTGAATTTAACCGCCCACGTCCGATACGCCCCCGAAGTTGATGCAATTGTGAAAGCCCAAAGCGATCAGCATGTTCAATAAGCATAACTGTTGCATTTGGCACATCAACACCAACCTCTAAAACAGTTGTCGCCACTAAAATCTGAATCTCACCTTGCTTAAACTTGTGCATAACATCTTGTGCTTGATGTTTTTTCATTTGCCCATGCAAAAGTCCCAACCGAAAATCCTTAAATTCTTCTCTCTTAAACTGCCTAAACATCTGTTCTGCAGATTTCAGATCCAACTTTTCAGACTCATCAATAATTGGATATACAATGTATGCTTGTTGTCCGCTTTCAATAGATTCTTTAATTATTTTATATGCGCTAAACGCATCATTATGAGAAAATAACATTGTCTCAATCTTACCTCGGCCAACAGGCATTTCATCAATCGTTGAAACATCCAAATCACCATACAACGTCAAGCACAAAGTGCGCGGAATTGGTGTTGCGGTCATAACCAAAACATCTGGGCTTTTTCCTTTTGCGGAAAGCAAGGCGCGTTGACGAACACCAAATTTGTGTTGCTCATCAATAATGGCAACACTTAAATCTTTAAACTCAACACCCTGCTGAATCAAAGCATGTGTTCCAATCAATACATCAACTTTTCCTTTTTTTACCTGGCTTATAATTTCTTCTTTTTCCCTCTTATCAGTTTCATTTATTAAAATTTCAATGCGGGTATTGCAAAACGGTGAATTCTCTATTATCTTTTTAAGAACTTCATAATGTTGCCGTGCCAAGATTTCGGTTGGAGCCATTAAGGCAGCTTGATGTCCATTTTTAACAGCTGCCAAGCATGCAAAAAAAGCAACCAAAGTTTTACCTGACCCAACATCCCCCTGCAAAAGTCGATGCATCGGACTTATCGCTGTCAAGTCACTTATGATCTCCTGAATTGTTTTTTTCTGTGCCGCAGTCAGATCAAAACTAAAAAGGTTTAAAAACTCCTGATAAAAGTCCTCCGTGATGCGATGCACAATTCCTTTTTTCTGAACAATATTTAGACGACGCAACAAAACAGAAATTTGAAATAAAAAGAACTCCTCAAAAGAAACCCGCTTATATGCAATCACTTTTTTCTTTTCGTCTTCAGGAAAATGAATATTCCATAAACTTTTAACAAGATTATCGAGTTTATATTTTTTTCGAAGGTTATCCGGAAGAACATCTTGAGCAAAAACTGCATATTTATCTAAGCAACGTTTAATTGTTTTTCGAATATAACGCTGTGTTATGCCACGCGTCAAAGGATAAATAGGAACAATGCGCCCAACGCTTAAAGAGCGATCCTCTTCATCGTCAGTAATAATTTCGTAGTCCGGCGAAACGAGCTGTAAACGATCTTTATAAATATCAACTTTTCCATAAAGAACCACTTGCTGGCCCACCTCAAAATAACGATCAAGATAAGGACGATTAAACCAGACACAAAAAACTCGAGAATGATCATCGCCAACCTGCATCTCATAAACATGCTTTTTGGTGTGCCAACTCTTTCGACCCGACTGTTTTAGCACCTTACCGCTAACAGTTTGCCACTCACCAACTTTAAGCTCAGACAATGGCGTCATGCTTGTTCTATCTTCATAACGACGCGGAAAAAGATACAAAAGATCCTCTGCATTAAAAACACCAAGACGCTCAAAAGTTTTTTTACGCTGTGGCCCAACGCCTTTAATAAATTGAACAGAAATTTCTCTTAAATTTTTCACCATGACAAAATTAGATGTTAACACTTTGGTAGGATACGATAAGAAATTCTTAAAAATTTCTCATGCGGCTGACTTGCTTTTCAAATCGCTTTTTATACCCAACATGAAAAACTTCATGAAAATCATAAGCCTGCTGAAAACTTTCCAATGTGTCTTCTTCAGTCTTACTTAAAATTTTATTCTCAACAAGATTAAAAACAATATGACCAAAATCTTCAGTTGTCTTAACACCCCAGTGTTCTAAAACCGTTAAAACCATTAGTCCAAACTTATCTTCCAAAAGTTGGCGGATGCCTTCCAGCAGTTCTTTACCAGCAACATGCTTGGAGCGACGAAACTTTTTTTGTGTAAAGCTAAGCGCCTCCATAACAAACTCATAAGCTTCCCTCTTATAGCGGTTATCTTTAACACAAATCTTATCAACAACATTATCAAATTCTTGATTCATAAATGAGTCCTTTGGCTTGTGGAGCATTCTTAAATGCGACACAAGTCTCTAGGTCGAATTTATTCCGCGCACGAAGTGTGTCGGAATCCCTAATGAGCTCCAATTTTATACTTACACTGCGCTTAAGCACGTGTGGCACGTTAGTAACGTAAATTTGTTGAGCGAATTTACCCCAAAACGATTTTAAACGACGCGGGGTTTCCCTAAACGAACGCCTGACTTACGCGACTGACACGAGCGTCAAGTCAGCCTGCGTGAATTTATATCTACAAAATTGCATTCTAGCAATCGAGCAAATATTTCAATTTATTTATATATTCATCTTATCCTAAAATATCAGTAAAGAAAAGAAAATTGTAAATATTGATAAAAAGAATAAATTTCTTCAAGAAATTGTGGCATAATACCTTCATGAAAAAGAAAATTCACTGGCTCTGGAAAATCTACTTTTTTATTTATTGCTTCCCAGTTATCAATAATCTCATAAGCCTGCTTACCCGAGACTCTGTCATCGATCAATACTACCAAATTTTAATTGCTTTTAAAAAAACTTATTTTATTTGGTACGCCTTCAATATCGGAAGCATTGTTATAGACGGATTATCTCTTATTCCGTTATACTTATTTATTTTTCAAAAACGTTTTTTAAATACCTTTATATGGAAATCACTTTTTATCATACGAGTCACCCTTCTTTTTGTCGGACATTCTTATGAATGGAAAATGATCAAATCATTTTTTTATGCCGATATCGCTATTGCCTCTTCACTTGTCATATTTCTCATGCTTTTCAACATTCCTTCCTACGCAGGATGTTTCCAATATACTTTTCATCAAAAGAAACTGTCTCTATAAAATAACTATTGCGCCATATCCCCATTAACTTTAATTGTAGCATGATGAAAAACTTTTTCTGAGAAATCATCAACAATCGCATAAATACAAGGAACCATAATTAAAGTCAGCCCTGTTGCGAAAAAGAGTCCCCAAATCAAGGCCAAGCCCATAGGCTTTAAAAATGGATCACCGCCTCCAATACCATAAGCAACAGACACCAAACCAGCAATGGTTGTAATCGTAGTCATCAAAACTGGACGCAGCCTTACTCTTCCAGCCTCAATCAATGATTCCCTTCGATCATTTCCAGCTTTTCTTAACTTATTGATAAAATCAACCAAGACAACAGAATCATTAACAACAATACCGGTTAGACCAACAGACCCCATAAGAGCAAGAAACGTCAAAGGCCTTCCATGAGCCATAAAAACAAGAAGAACACCCACGATTCCAAACGGGATGGCAGTCATAACAATAAATGGCTGCAAGAGTGAACCGAATACTGCCGTTAAAATAATAAAAATCAAGAAAAGCGCAACAACAAGAGAAAACAACAAATTTGCCTGAGTTTCTTTTTGCTCTTCATATTCACCACCAAACTTCAAGAAATATCCAGGATATTCATTTTCAATATTAGAAAATTCTTTTTTAAGCAATTCATTAACAGAAAATGAAGTTGCATTCTTGCCATCGACATCCCCGGTTATCCAAACCACCCGCTTGCCATCAAGATGAGCAATTGAAAACAAGCCCTCTTTTTCTTTTATCGACGCAACAGATTTTAAAGGCACCAAGCTACCTCTTTTATTTTCAATTAAAATATCATCAAACACATTAATATCATTTCTATATTCTTGCGGAAAACGCACTAAAACATCGATTTCATCCTCAGCTTTAAGAGGTTTAACCGCTGTGGCTTTCCCACCATAAAAAGTACTTCTAACTGTCAATGCAATATCATTAACATTTAAAAAATATTTATTCGCCTTTTCTTCATCTACAATAACTCTTAAATCTTTTTTTCCAAAAACATAGTTACTTGAAACGTCACTAGCACCTTTCACATTCTCTAAAAACTTAACAATTTTATTAGAAATGGCCTCAAGAACTTCAAGATCATCGCCTTTAACACCAAGCTCTATCGCACGTCCAGTTGGCGGGCCTTCTTTTTGAGCATAAAAATAAAGCTTATCAAATCCTTGAATCTTCTCTAATTTAGGGCGTAAAAAATTAATAATTTCCTTCTGTGTTCGTTGTCTTTCTTGTGCTGGCGTTAAAAAGACGGTTAATTGCGCAAAATATGATCCTTTTTTTGAATTTGGATCAAATCCACGTTCATTAGAAATTTCTCCAATATAAGTTCTGTACGAATCTCGTTCGCTCGCATCAATAGTTTCAATAAGCTGCTCAACTGGCAAAATTAGCTCCTCCATTTTTTTCAGAGGGGTACCAACTTTTGCCTCAGCTCGAATATAAAAATCTTCTATTCCTTCACCCGTAAACAATACCACCTTCATGGTGTTCGCAGCAAAGGCGATAACAAAAACACAAAAAATAACGACAGAGCCAAGCACGACATAACGATTTTTAAGCGTAAATTTCAATATGCGAAGATAAAAATTATTTATTTTCTCAAACCATTTTTTTTCTTTTCGCTTCTCACTGACATGTTTTTTGAATTCTTGCCCTTTTACAAATTCGGCCAAATGAGAAGGCAAAATAATAAATGCTTCCAAAAGCGATGCGCCTAAGGCAATCATTACAACAATCGGAATTTGTCTAATAAATTTTCCCATAATATCTGGAATAAAAAGTAACGGTGCGAATGCCGCACAAGTTGTTAAAACAGCAGCCGTGATTGGAGCAACAACCTCATTTGTTCCTTTAATAGCGGCTTCTCTTGGGGACATGCCGGACTCAACATAACGATACACATTTTCGGACACAATAATCCCGTCATCGACAATCATGCCCAAAACAATAATAAGCCCCAGCATCGAAACAAGATTAACCGTAACGCCGAAAATATGCATACAAAAAAATGTTGTAAATAAAGCAATGGGAATTCCCATGGCAGTCATAAGCGCAGGAACAGGATCTAAAAACAAAAACAAGACAACAACAACTAAAAAAAATCCAATAAAGCCATTCGTGCGAAGAACCCCTAACCGTCTTTTAACATAAAAAGACATGTCATTTGCCGTCGTGACATCAACACCTTTAGGTAATATTTGTTTAAATTGGTCAATGGCATCATTAACCTTTTTGACGACTTTTACGATATCCGCGCCTTCAGACTTTATGACAACCATTCCAAGTGTACGTTTTCCGTTTGTGCGTGCGATGCTTTCTTCGTCCTCAAAAGTTTTGACAACATTAGCAATATCGTGGACTTTTAAATGATTACCCATGTCGTTAGAACGCACAACAACCTCTTGAATCTCTTCAATCGTATTAAACTCTCCAGTTGTTCTAACATTAAATTCTTCCTGCTCTGTTGTCAGATGTCCTCCAGGCAAAGTAATATTCTTTGCCTTCAAGGCATTGATTATCTCATTGATTGAAACATGATATTCTTTTAATTTTTGAGGATTTACTTCAACTTGGAATTGAGGATCTAGCCATCCCATTCGTCGTATGCTCGCGACACCGTAAACATCAAGGATTAGATCCTCTAAATTTTCTCCGTACTCTCTGCGCTTAACATCAGGGATATCGCCGCTAATCGAAATTTCAAGAACAGGAATTTCCTTGCTTTTAATTTCAAACACATACGGATCATCTTTTACCCCTTCGGGCAAATTTTGAACTCTAGCCACAGCACGCTCAATATCATCGACTACTTGCTTCTTATCCGTTGTTTTCGAATCGATCTCTATTCCTATAGTAGAAACGCTTTCCTCAGAAATCGCGTTTATTTCCTTTATACCACTAATGCCTTTAATTTCTTTCTCAATAGGGATTGTAACAAGTTTCTCGACGTCGTTTGCAGGCGCTCCAGGATAAGACGTTGTAACCGTAACCATATCATAATCAACCGAAGGAAAAGCCTCTTTTCGTAAATTATACATGGAAAATATCCCAATGAATATAATCAAAAAAGATATCAAGTTTACTAATGTTGAATTCTTAACTGAAAATTCGGCAATCTTCACTTTAAATCTCTCCTTGCCATAAATGAGGCCCAAGCTTACGGAATATCAATGACGTAAGCTTGCAGGCCGAATTTACTCCCGCTGCTTTCTTGCGAAAGCAAGAAGCGGGAGTTTTCCTTAATTTATATTCCCTCTTGCCAATACTGTTGCAGCAAAACACCTTCTTGAACCTTTAAATCAATCAAAGATGCCTGATAATCAAACAAAGATTGCGACGCCTGCTTTTCAGCCACAAGAGCATCCTGCTGATATCGAATAATTGTATCAACATCGCTTCGACCATAACTAAAAATCTTTTCTTGCTCTTGAAGTTTCTTGCTCTGAAGCTCTGCAATTTCTTTTTGCTGTTTTGCTTTTGCAAACAATGTGTTGCAAAGTCGAACCTGATCGACAACATTGATCATGATGGTTCTCTCTGTCATCTTGAGAGCAACAAGCGCTTGGGCCTTCTCGAGCTCTGCTTTCTTTAATTGTGACTTAGCTTTTCTATTTTCCAAAGGAACGCTTACCTTTAGCAGTGCTAAAAAATCAGGATGATCTTCTCTAGAAATATTCTCGATGGACTCTTTAAAATTATCACCTAATCCATTGCGCGCCATCGATGCACTAAGATTAATTTCTGGCCAAGCATTGTTTTTCTTCATAGAAAGTTTAATATTACGCATTCGAACATCATTAAGAGCCTGTCTATAATCTCGACGATGTTCAAAGGCATTGATTAAAGATGTTTCAATTCTCGACTCTTGTTCTTGCAAAATCAAATCATTGGCAGGCATGATATCAGACATATCTTGTGTTAAATTTAAACCTAATTTTAATGCATTCATCCTTGTCTTTGCGCTATTTTCAGCAACCCAAACATCGGCAACGCGTTGTTTATAGTTTGCCTCTGATGCTAAAAAATCTGGCTGCTCGACTAGCCCATCAGCAAGCTTTTCTTTATTAATTAGATAAAGCCGCTCTGCTTGAACCAGCATGTCTTTCTCTATTTTTACAAAATCAAGCGCCAACACTAAACCCCAAAAATCTATTTGCACATCAGACAAAGATTGTTCGATCTTACCCAACGAAACATATTGTAAATTCTGAATATCAATTTGCGTCACCTTAATGTCGCCTCGATCTTGAATACCAAAGAAATTTCTTCCCAAATCTTGGCTTACTGTAAAACCTAAAGAAGAATCATGGGAAGGATTTGTTGTCACATAAGAAGAATCAGTCCAAGTGCGATTGTTTGTTTGGTCCAAGCTTAAAGTAGTTCCCGTTGGTAGCTTCTTGTTTATACCTACATCATAATCATTGGTCACAGATCTGCTTCCAGAAAAACTCGATGTCTTGGCACTTTTATCTTTACGATACGCCGCTTCCGCAGTCAGAACAGTATCGTAGATAGACTGTGCTTCCCCTTTTTTTGTTTTAGCAATCTCGGCATCATAACGCGCTATCTGAATATCAAAATTATTTCGCAAAGCAATCTGACTAACTTCATCTAAAGAAAGGACATATGGCTTCCCAAGCGAAAGGCTATCTGCAACAATGCGATCAATACTAGTCTGAGCAAAAGCAGAAAGACAAAAAACACCAAGGATACAAAGAATAAAAAAACTTAAAGAAATCTTATTTCTCATAATATTCATCCAAACCCTTAACAATCTTTTTTAAAATACGAATATGCATTTCTTGATCCTTCAAAGAAAGAATATTTGAAATCACTCGCCAACGTTGTGTAGCCATTTTATGAATGTTTTTTTTAGCCTTCTTGCCCTTGGCTGTCAATGTAATATTGACAATGCGACGGTCTTCTTGGCTTCGAATCCGCTTAACATATCCAGACTTGTAAAGCCGATCAACGATGCCTGTTGCCGTTGGCGCCGTAACACCCATATCCTTGCTTAAGCGCCCAAGCGTGCACTGATTTTTATCGGCAAGAATCATAATCGCACTCATTTGTGCCGACGGGATCTCTCCTGTTTTAGTCATACCCTGATTGATTTTCTTTATAAAGGCTGGAAAAATTTCCAGAATTTCTTTTGCTATCTTTCCTTTTTTGTTCATCAAATCCTCTAATGTTTAGCTAAGCTAAATATTTGTTTAGTTAAAGATTAGCATAACAAATAAAGCTGTCAAGAAAAAATTCTTAAAACAATTCATGCAATAAAACAGGCTTAAGATTTCTTTTAAAAAACACTGACCTCATCAAATTCATCGTATAAAAAACCCCATGTCATCTTACGACAACATGGGGTTTAGTTTAAGTCCAGCAACGTTCTACTCTCCCGCCTCCTTGCGAAGGTAGTACCATCGACCTCAAAGGGCTTAACGGCCGTGTTCGGAATGGGAACGGGTGTTGCCCCTTCAGCAATGCTACTGGACATATCTTTTGGAAATTCTAACAATTATTGTAATAGGCGATAATACCTATAAAGTCTTAAGTAAGTAATACTTAAAAAGATCAAGCATTCGGCAGATTAGTACTGTTTAGCTGAAATCATTACTGATCTTACACTTACAGCCTATCAACCTCGTAGTCTACAAGGTGCCTTCATCCCCGAGGGGAAACGATACCTAATCTTGAGGGGGGCTTCGCACTTATATGCATTCAGCGCTTATCCTTTCCGAACGTAGCTACCCAGCCATTACCCTTGGCAGGATAACTGGAACACCAGAGGTTCGTCTTTCCTGGTCCTCTCGTACTAAGGAAAGATCCTCTTCAAGTATCGTACGCCCACACCAGATAGAGACCGAACTGTCTCACGACGTTCTAAACCCAGCTCGTGTACCGTTTTAACCGGCGAACAGCCGGACCCTTGGGACCTTGTACAGCCCCAGGATACGA
Source organism: Candidatus Omnitrophota bacterium (assembly GCA_028693815.1). NCBI lineage: Bacteria > Pseudomonadati > Candidatus Omnitrophota > Candidatus Omnitrophota bacterium. The sequence goes on along the minus strand of JAQUUP010000016.1, from coordinate 16,423 downwards.
TAAGCCGACATCGAGGTGCCAATCCGCGCTGTCGATATGAACTCTCGAGCGCGATCAGCCTGTTATCCCCGGAGTACCTATTATTCGTTGAGCGATGGCCATTCCACTTTGTACCACCGGATCACTAAGCCCTACTTTCGTACCTGCTCGTCCTGTCGGACTCGCAGTCAAGCCTCCTTATGCCTTTATACTCTACAGACGATTGCCGACCGTCTTGAGGAGACCTTTGGACCCCTTCGTTACATTTTAGAAGGGAACCGCCCCAGTCAAACTGCCCATCTGGCAATGTTCTTTGCCCTGATTCAAGGGTCAAAGTTAGAATCTAAACACTAAGAGGGTGGTATTTCACTGATGACTCCAGCACAGCTAACGCTGCGCCTTCATAGTCTCCCACCTATTCTACACAAGCAGAATTCAAATTCAATACCAGATTGCAGTAAAGGTTCCGGGGTCTTTTCGTCTTGGTGCGGGTAGGCAGCATCTTCACTGCCACTACAATTTCGCCGAGTCTCTCCTTGAGACAGTATCCAACTTGTTACACCATTCGTGCGCGTGGGAACTTACCCCACAAGGAATTTCGCTACCTTAGGACCGTTATAGTTACGGCCGCCGTTTACTGGGGCTTCAGTTCAGAGCCTGATCCGAAGATCGCACCCCTTCCCTTAACCTTCCAGCACCGGGCAGGTGTCACACCCTATACGTCGTCTTACGACTTTGCAGAGTGATATGTTTTTACTAAACAGTCAGCCGGACGTCTTTACTGTGACCCAAAAAGCTTAGTTCCGCAAGGGAATTCACTTCTTGGGCACCCCTTATCCCGAAGTTACGGGGCTATTTTGCCGAGTTCCTTAAGGAGAGTTATCTCGAGCGCCTTCCCATATTCTGGGTATCTACCTGTGTCGGATTACGGTACGAATGGCTATAATACTCACTTAAAGGATTTTCTTGGCAGCGTGGAATCAATGACTTCCCCTTTGGCGTACCTCAGGGTCCCCATCACCTCTCATCTCGCATTTCTGCGAAACTATGGGTTTAAACGAAGACATCCAACACTTCGCTCATCTATCCTCCTGCGTCACTTTAAGCTGATAACGTTTATAGCCAGTTCCGGAATATTAACCGGATATCCATCGCCTACGCCTTTCGGCCTCGACTTAGGATCGACTAACCCTGGGCGGATTAACCTTCCCCAGGAAACCTTGGATTTTCGGCGCTACGGTTTCTCGCCGTAGTTTTCGCTACTTATACCGACATTGTCACTTCTGCTTACTCCAGTGCTCCTTACGGTACACCTTCAACGCTTAGCAGAACGCTCCTCTACCCCTTCTTTTTTCGGTAGAAAAAAGAAAGCCATGGTTTCGGTTATAGACTTAAGCCCCGATCATTTTCGGCGCAAAATCACTCGACCAGTGAGCTGTTACGCACTCTTTAAATGATGGCTGCCTCTGGGCCAACATCCTGGCTGTCTGTGTGACTTCACTTCCTTTACCACTTAGTCTATATTAGGGACCTTAACCGATGGTCTGGGCTCTTACCCTTTCGACACTGAAGCTTAGCCCCCAGTGTCTGACTCCCGGAGTACGGATAACGGTATTCGGAGTTTGGTTAGGGTTGGTCGCCTGGTAGGGCGCCTAGCCTATTCAGTAACTCTACCCCCGTTATCTATTGTCCGAGGCTAGTCCTAGAACTATTTCGAGGAGAACCAGCAATTGCCACGTTTGATTAGCCTTTCACTCCGATCCACAGCTCATCCCCTCCATTTTCAACTGAAGTGGGTTCGGTCCTTCGCTCTGATTTCTCAGAGTTTCAACCTGGCCATGGATAGATCACGTGGTTTCGGGTCTACTGCATGATACTAATTTCGCCCTATTAAGACTCGCTTTCGCTACGCCTCCGTTCCAAAAGAACTTAAGCTTGCAGCATGCAGTAACTCGTCGGTCCATTATGCAAAAGGTACGCCGTCACCCATTCATACCCGAAGATATGCATAGGGCTTCGACCGCTTGTAGGTTTATGATTTCAGGTTCTATTTCACTCCCCTCACCGGGGTTCTTTTCAACTTTCCCTCACGGTACTAGTTCCCTTTCGGTCAGATTTTAGTATTTAGTCTTAGCCTATGGTCAGGCTAGATTCCTACGGAATTTCTCGTGCTCCGCAGTACTTGGGATACCTCTAGAGTTCTTCAAAATTTTGAATACAGGACTTTCACCTTCTTTGGTATGCCTTTCCAAGCATTTCTTCTATCTATCCAAATCCCACATTGAGGTCCCACAACCCCTGCCATAAATGGCAGGTTTAGACTTTTCCCTTTTCGCTCGCCGCTACTGGGGGAATCCCTTACGGTTTCTTTTCCTGAGGTTACTTAGATGTTTCAATTCACCTCGTTTCGCTTCCCATGCCTATTTTATTCAACACAGGATATCTCGACATGACTCGAGATGGGTTTTCCCATTCGGAAACCTCCGGATCAAAGCCTGTTTGCGGCTCCCCGAAGCATATCGCTGCTTACCACGTCCTTCATCGCCTTAATCTGCCAAGTCATTCATCATAAACCCTTAGTAGCTTGACCAAATTTTAAATTACTTTGTACAAGACAAAGCAATCGAGATTACTCTCGACTCTATGTAGTTTTATCACCTATTACAATAATTGTCAAAGAACAAGCAAGCATGCATCAAAAGCATGCGAAAATATTTTAAATATTGGTGGAGCTGAGGAGGATCGAACTCCTGACCCCCTGCTTGCAAAGCAGGTGCTCTCCCAGCTGAGCTACAGCCCCAAAAACTTCTAAATGTTCAAATAATAGTAGTTTTTAGGACGCACCAAATTTATTATGTCAAAATATTATTTTAGTGCAGTCCAAATTTCTCTAATAAAAAATTTAGATCAGTTTAAGTACGCGTTGATTTCTTTACAGCATTAATTAGGAAGAATCAATGCAATCTAAAACTTCTTTAATTAGGACAGCTGGAAAGTATGGTGGGCCCGAGTGAAGTCGAATCACTGACCCCCGCGTTATCAGCACGGTGCTCTAACCAACTGAGCTACGGGCCCATAACTTCGCATGCCGGTCCCAACATCCAACAAAATAAAAGCCAAGTTCATCCTCAAGAGTATCCTGGATAATTATACAAAAGATCTTTCTGGTTTTCTCTAAATAAATAAAGAAAATAGAAAGGAGGTGATCCAGCCGCACGTTCCCGTACGGCTACCTTGTTACGACTTAGCGCCAGTCGCCGGTCTTACCTTCGGCCTATCTACATAGGACTTCGGGTACTACCAACTCCCATCGCTTGACGGGCGGTGTGTACAAGACCCGGGAACGTATTCACGGTAGCGTGCTGATCTACCATTACTAGCGATTCCGGCTTCATGGAGTCAAATTTCAGACTCCAATCCGAACTGGGGCTGGTTTTTTGAGATTAGCTCCCCCTCGCGGGTTGGCAACCCTTTGTACCAGCCATTGTAACACGTGTGTAGCCCAGGGCATAAAGGCCGTACTGACTTGACGTCATCTCCGCCTTCCTCCTGGTTAACCCAGGCAGTCTCTTTAGAGTGCTCATATTAAACCCGAAGGTTAAATATGGTGGCAACTAAAGACAATGGTTGCGCTCGTTGCGGGACTTAACCCAACATCTCACGACACGAGCTGACGACAGCCATGCAGCACCTGTGCAAGCTCCTGATTTGACAGGTCGATCCCCTTTCAGTTCACTACTTCTTGCATGTCAAACCCTGGTGAGGTTTTTCGCGTAGCATCGAATTAAACCACATGTTCCACCGCTTGTGCGGGTCCCCGTCAATTCCTTTGAGTTTTAGCCTTGCGGCCGTAGTCCCCAGGTGGAGCACTTAATGCGTTAGCTGCGGCACTGATCCCGTGAAGGACCAACACCTAGTGCTCATCGTTTACGGCTAGGACTACCAGAGTATCTAATTCTGTTTGCTCCCCTAGCTTTCGCAGTTTAGCGTCAGAGACGGCCTAGAAAATTGCCTTCGCCGTTGATGTTCTTCTCAATATCCACAGATTTCACCCTTACACTGAGAATTCCATTTTCCTCTACCGTCCTCAAGTTTAATAGTTTGAAAGGCAATTTCCCGATTGAGTCGGAAGCTTTCACCCCTCACTTATTAAACCGCCTACCTGCCCTTTACACCCAATGATTCCGAGTAACGCTTGCCACCTCCGTATTACCGCGGCTGCTGGCACGGAGTTGGCCGTGGCTTATTCGTCAGGTACCGTCAGTTTTAGACGTATTAGGTCTAAAATATTCTTTCCTAACAAAAGAGGTTTACGATCCGAAAACCTTCATCCCTCACGCGGCGTCGCATAGTCAGGCTTTCGCCCATTGCTAAATATTCTCGACTGCAGCCTCCCGTAGGAGTCTGGGCAGTGTCTCAGTCCCAGTGTGGCTGACCATCCTCTCAGACCAGCTACCCGTCAAATGCCTTGGTAGGCCGTTACCCCACCAACAAGCTGATAGGACGCGAGCTCATCTCTAAACGGCGGGCCTAAAAGGTCCCCGCCTTTAATCTTAAAATCATGCGATAAAAAGATACTATCAAGAATTACCTCCGTTTTCACGAAGCTATGCTTGATTTAGAGGCAAATTACTCACGTGTTCCTCACCCGTTTGCCGCTATCCAGCGCCAGTCTTTTATCTTTGTGCAAGCACTCCAATAAAAGCCCAGCAAGGATCGCTCGACTTGCATGCCTAATCCACGCCGCCAGCGTTCACTCTGAGCCAGGATCAAACTCTCCAGAATAAACTTGGCATATATATCTAAAGAACGAAAAAACAAAAACTGTGACTAGCACAGAGCAACAAGAATAACAGAGAGCTCTGTCTTTGTCAAGTTTTTTTATTATATTTGTAAGTCTGTTCAAAAGAAAGCACTTACGCGCCTAATGATAAGATATTCTACACTACTTCTATGCTTTTGCAAGCAATAAATTCAGGGCATTTTTCCTTAAAATGGACTGCTTGTCCTCTTCAGTTATCGACGAGGACTGAATCATTTTAATCGATCCAGCAACATCCTGATTAGCAGGAGAATCGCTACCAAAAAAAATGCAATCCGGCGAAACAACTTCTAAAGCACAAGCCAATGCTCCCAGCGATTTCGAACCACTTGTATCAAAAAATAAATTTTTAAAATATTCACTTGGATTTCTTCCAATGTCTTTAACAAAATTACGTTTGCGAAGCATCATATAAGTATTATCAAATCGCTCTTTTAGAAATGGGACAACTCCTCCATAATGAGCAAAAACAAACTTAACATCTGGAAATTTATTAAATACTTGAGCCATCATCATCTTTCCTAAGCAGACCGAAACATCTAACATATATTGTAAAACAGGCGTCAAAAGAGGATCCTTAACTTGGGTCTCCCCAATAGGATTGATAATTTGAGGATGAATATGAACAGGAAGATTATTGTCTTGACAAAATTGATAAACTGGAAAAAATATCTCATCATCTAGATACTTACCATCATAACTCGAGGCTAATGAAAGAATTTTAAGATCTAAATCCTTGATGCGTTTTAATTCGTCTAAGAAATCTTTAGAAGTGTCAATAGGTAAAATTCCGGCACCTACAAAACGATCATCGTAAGCCTGGACGATATTTGATATTTGTTTGTTGTAAATCCGACAGACATTGCTCCATCCTCCCATATTCAGATGAGCATCAGTAGCAGGGTAAAAAAGAAAAGAACGCTCGATGCCATTTTGGTCCATAGTCCTTAATTGCCCCTCAATATCAGACCAATAATTCTTAAAAAAAGCAGTATTTTTCGCAATCTCTGGCGGAATATAATGACTATGAAAATCAATAATTCCGGACATTGTTAATCCCTCGATAATATTTAAATTATCGGTACTCGGCACTAGAGCATTAAACTTTCTTTAAGTGTTTTTTCTACGTCTTCAATGGCTTTCTTTAATTCACCTACAAGATGAATGTTCATTGAAACGCCTTTTGACGTTGGAACCATCTCATCCGTTCCTTGCGTCATCGTCCACGTACGAATGTCGACGAGATCGTTTCCTTTGTACTCTCTTATGCCAACACGGATCTCTTGAAACTTATTCTTCTTGAAGGTCTTGACTGTTTTATCCATAACGTCTCACCCCCTCTCTTTCTTTAATGAGCGTCAAACTTGCGGAGTTAATAACAACGCCAAGTTTGCTACGCGAACCCACCTATCGGCAGGCTAGGTTAATCCTAAAAAACTGAAATCAAACAGCGGATCAGGATTATTATTTGGCCTGCTTTTGACTATAGTCAATCACAGGCTTTATCCACGGCGTTTGCTGATTAATCACCGCCAACTCCAAAGGACAAGTGTTGGCCGGAACAGAAAGCGCAAACATCACCATATCCACAACAACGTCGGGCGACATCAAACGATCTTTCTGTTCTTGCGTAATATTGTCTAATTTATCTGTTAATCCCGTATCCACAACACCGGGTAAAATGGAGGTAACTTTAATATTATGATCACGCATCTCCCAAAACAAACCTTTTAAAAATGCGCGCAAACCTACTTTCAAAGAGCTATAGGTTACAAATGTTTTTGGAATAGGATCACATAAAGTTGATCCTGAAACCATATTAATAATAGATCCACTTTTTCGCTCAATCATCTGCTCAATCACAAGTCGAATAAGACGAACATATCCTAAATAATTTGTGTGAGCAAGTCGTTCGATATCTTCTAGAGGTTGCTTTTCAAACGGATATTGGCTTGAAACTCCAGCATTGTTAACCAAGATATCAATTGACCCAAGCTCTTTATTGGCGGTATCGACGATTTTCTTCAGATCGTCTAATTTGCTAACATCTGATGCAACACCCAGAACCTTAGCGCCAGTCTTGGCTTTAATTTCTTTGACTGTTTCATCCAACGTTGATTGTGTCCGCGCAGCCAAAACAAGATTTGCGCCATTTTCGGCTAAACGCATCGCCACAGCTTTTCCGATTCCCTTGCTTGCACCCGTTATAACGACATTTTTTCCTTTTAAGTCCATATACTATTTTCTCCTAAAGAAATATTTAATGCTCGCTAATAGCTTTGCGAACAAATAAAATTAATAAAAACATCAAAGCACCAATACCTAAGAATGTAACGCCAAAACTCTTCTCTACAAATGGTGCTGTTGCCAAAAATCCTAATCCGCCTGACAAAAATCGCACTGATGAATTCAGACTGGCAACTTCTGCGCGATTTTCCTCTGGAAAATCGGTTAGCGCCGTCGACGCGCCATTATGCCCCACAGTCCATCCTATCGATGTTGCCCCTAAGATAATCGCTAAAATCCAAATCGGATAATGCCCAACCAACAACATTGCTGAAGCGCCTAAAATTAATATTCCAACAAAACAAGACATCAATCTTCCGCGCTGATCCGAAATGAATCCACCTAAAATTTGTCCGGCAAATCCAAGAACTGCCATTAAGATAAAGATCAAACTGATTGACAGCTGATCTAAACCATAATCATGGTTCAAATAAACACCAAACCATTTATGAAGACCATGATAAAGAAAACTAATAATAAATATAAATATAAATATATTTCGTATTTTAATATTATATATAATATTAAAATAATTAACAGGATTTTTTTCTTTAAGCTCTAAGATGTCGGATTTTGCTATAAATATAAGGAAAGATGCCAAAAGACCCAATATAAAAGGAATATAAAACAAATATCGCCAATCTGCTATCCCACTCAGCAAAACGCCAGCCACAGAAGAAACAAAACTACATCCGAAAAACAACCCCACAAGCCGACCGCGGACTTTCTTTTCAAACATTTTTCCTATAATAATCAAACCCAAAGGAATAACGCCTGCACCTGCTATGCCGCAAAAAATACGCGCAATAACAAAATGATCAATAGAAACAATCTGCGCACACAACAAACTACCCAAAGCATACAACCCCATAGAAAAAGCCATTACAAAACGAAAGGAAAAATATCGCGCCAAGGGGGCATACAAAAGCGCACCAATGCCATACGGAATCATATAAGCGGGAATAATACGCGAAACCAAAAAACTTGGTAAATGCAAATTTGCGGCAATCCCTGGGATGGCTGCCGCAATGGCCGCAACATTAAATGATATGACAATACAATTTAAACACAAAAGTGCATAAACAATTTTTTTCGTATTAATCTTCTGCCTCTTTTTCAATAACTTCTTTAAAAATCTTCAAATTATGCTGCGAATGTTCATTGACACCAGCAACAACTTGAGCATCTGTAAATTTCGCTTTAGGATCAACTTCAAAATCCTGGATCCATGTCATCAAAACCCCACCTTCAACTTCTGTATAAAGCCAAATAATTTTCATGTGCTTAAACGGAAATGTCGGTTCATTTTTTTGCGCATAAGCAAAATTATGCTCCTTATAAAGAAGGCGAAACGATGTCCATGACTGGCCTTCATTGTTTGTCAAACGAAATTCGATGCGATTGCCAACGCGGCTCAACACATCCGCCTTAACATATTCTCCGCCGAAGAGCTCAGTCCAGCGTTCAATATTATTCGACGTATCAAAAACTTTTTCATATGGTGCATCAATGACTATACTATTTACTGTGTGTCCCATTATTTATTCCTTTCAATGAATGTCTAACTTAACGGAGCCTCTTTTAGGCGACGTCAAGTCAGCCGTGTGAATTTTAATGAGCCTCAGTTTTATAGAGCCTCGTCGAATATAAAACTGTTAGACGAATTAATCCTAACAAGCGCAAGCGAGTTAAGGATTCCCTTCAAAACTGCAGCCCAGTAGTCGAATCGGGACTAATCAATGTTTAATGCTTACGCGCTAAACTTGCTTGTAATGATATCGACAACTTTATTAATAGCAGCAGCCCGTTTAACAGCTCCAGGATTAATGCTTTTCTTTTTCTCATCAAGAGTGTTGTAAAATTCAAGATAAGCCGGCTCTTGTGCTAAAAGCTGAGCAACATATTCTTCTCTGCTTTTCTCATCCATAAAGCTTTCTCTGATAACTTCAAGCTCACCAGAATCTAAAAAGAATCCGCCACAAGCATAACACTCGTCAACTGTAACCATTTTTGATGCCTTATAAAGATGGGCCACCATCAACTGATTACATTTTGAACAAGCAATTTGCCCTCGATTATCATCCTTATGTCGATCACTTCCAAGTGCCTCGTCTAAAGCCTTACCAAGACCTTCATGTTTTTCATCTAATTTTTCTAATTCAAGCCAATCAAACCAAATTCCTTTGCATCCGTTCTCGCAAACGTCTACTTTGGTACCTCCAAAATCTTTCTCAACCATTTCTGTTTTACATGCTGGACAATTCATTTCTCCTCCTCTTGTTTTAAGGTTTCCACATTTTAAACGGTCGCCACTTTATTTAATCTAAAATAGCGACTGCACGGCACCAACCAGCACCGGCCTCTCGAATTTTAACAGGCAGACACGATATTTTAAATCCAAATGGTTTTGGAATCGCACCCAAATTGGCCAATCGTTCCATGTGGCAAAATTCTCTTTTGCGCCCAAGAAAATGTGACGGCCAAATCTTATCTTTTTGTCGCGTATCTAAAAATTCTTTAAACATTCCAAAACATGGCTTGTCCAAACCCAACGTATCAACACCCATCATCTTAATCCCATGATCTAAAAGATATTCCACAGCCTGCGGCTCAACGCCAAGATATTCTGAAATATATTCCGGCTTTCCGAAATTCTTATCTCCACCGGTATAAAACAAAACAATATCCAAGGGCTTTAATGCATATTGAATTTTCTCAAGCGCTGCAACAACATCATCTTTAGAAATCGTCTGAGGAAATTTCATATGCGTAAAATCCAAAACAACCCCGTCTGAAAAACACCACTCCAAAGGAACATCGTTAATTTTTTTAGCAGGCCTACCTTCACACATGCTGCCATAATGATATGGCGCATCCACATGTGTTCCCATGTGAACCGACGAATGAACAATTTCAAGGCCCAGCATTTCGCCATCAGGAATTTCATCCGCGCTTACAACTCTCTCACCTTTTTCAAAGCGCTCTTTTCCACCTGGCTGTTTGCCCATCACAACCCAATTAAAATGATCAACCCCTTCACAGTGCGTAATGCGGTCAATCTTAGCGCCATGCGTTTCCTCTAACGTATCATCGATAGGAAGGCTTAAATCAATAATCATTATTCGACTCCCATAGCCTTTATTGATTCAACAAGCTCATTAAACGTCAATGTTTTTTTAAATCCATTGTTTGGAATATCCAAATTAAATGCCCTTTTTAGTGCGACAGTAATCTCAACCATTTCCGTTGAATCAAGCCCCAAGCAAATATCCATCTTCTCGTCTGGCTTAATTTCTTCTGGTCCAATTTCCAAAACATCTTTAAAAACTGCTTTTACTTTTTCTTCTAAACTCATTTTTTTTCCTTTCATTTATTTTATTTATTCAAAAGATACTGGAATATGCTGTAAAACAAAATTAACGACAATCGAAACTTTTCGCTCAAACCACTGTGAAAAATTCTCAGCATTTTTATTTCCTCTTACGTCCTGAACTCCTTGTTGTGCATGCATGGTTTCAGCGCTAGAATAATCCCCAGAATTAGTCATAGACATCTGCGCTTCCAACAAATACCATCCTACAATAGCCAAGCATGAGACAAGAATTAAAATAAAAATAACAAATGGTTTTGATTGCAAAATTACCCCCTTTCGAGAATTAATGCACAGTTAATTCCGCCACGACCACGATTAATAACAAGCGCACGCTTAATTTCTTTTTCCTGAGCGCCATTCGCGCAATAATCCAAATCGCATTCAGGATCTGGATTCTGTAAATTGATCGTCGGAGGAACAAGATTATGTTCCATTGCCAAAAGTGTTGTTGCCACATCCACAGACCCGCAGGCCCCTAACATATTTCCAAAAATAGATTTTGGCGCTGAAACAGGAATCTTCTTAGCATGCGGACCAAACGCTTTTTTGATACCCAACGTCTCTGTCACATCACCGATTTGCGTACCCGCCCCATCAGCACAAATATAATCAATTTGATTTGGTTCAAGATTTGCGTCTTTTAATGCCATTTGAATCGCACGACTTAGCTCAAAACCATCTTTAGCCGGCTCAATACGATCAACTCCATCCGTCGTTGTTCCATAACCAATAATATTTCCATAAACAGTTGCCCCTCGTTTTTTTGCACGCTCCTCCGTTTCAAGAATCAAAATACCGGCACCTTCGGCAATCGCCATTCCATCCCGCGTTTTATCAAACGGACGATAAGCAGTCTCCGGCGTATCATTGCGTTTTGTTAAAACACCGGAGGTGTTGCAACACAAAAGCCCATAAGGAGACACTGGCGCTTCCATTCCACCGGCGAGAATAAAATCATTTTTGCCATCATTTAAATTCTTTGCCCCATAAGCAATCGCCATCAAAGAACTTGCTCGGTCAGAAACAATCGTCTTTGAATATCCTTTAATTTGATAATGAATTGAAATCTGCCCTTGCGGTGCTGCTGGAAACCAAGCCGATGCCATAAAAGGACTAACACCCTCACGTCCCTCTAAATACATATCTCGAAGCTCTGTCTCAGCATAAAGCCATCCACCAATCGCATTGCCCGCAAAAATACCAGCACGCTTCAAATTCTCTTTAGCCATATCAATGCCCGCATCTTTTAAAGAAATTTCTGAAGCCACCAATGCCATATGAGAAAACAAATCAATTTTCTTTAAAAGGCGTGACGACACATTGCTATAAGCATCCAACTCGTGAACTTGCCCTGCAATATGAGACGGATATCGAGAAGATTCAAAACGCTCAATTGTTTTAACAGCAGAACGTCCGGCCTTAATATTAGCCCAAAATTTTCTTTTATCAATACCGCTTGGAGTGACAATCCCTAAACCTGTAATAGAAATCTTTTTCATCTGTTATTACCTTTCATTTAACCTTCATATCGCCTTAAAACCATTGCCGAATGAACACCGGAAAAACCGCTTGATGTTTTAAGCATACAATTAACGACCTTTTCTCGTGCCACATTTGGAACATAATCTAAATCACAATCTGGATCTGGCGTCGTTTGATTAATCGTTGGTGGCAAGATATTGCGCTCAAAAATAAGTGCTCCAATGGCCAGTTCCACGCCGTTAGCTCCTGCTAAAGGATGACCAATCATTGACTTCAAAGAACTAATTGGAATTTTATAAGCTTGATCACCTAAAGCCATCTTATAAGCATTCGTTTCAAACACATCATTTTGTCTTGTCGATGAACCGTGCGCATTGATATAATCGATTTCTTTTGGCTTTATTCCAGCATCGTCCATTGCCAGGCAAATGCAATCTTTCATAGGCTCTCCATCTGACGGAAGATCGGTCATATGATACGCATTACATGTTGTTCCAAAACCAATGACTTCGCAATAAATCTTTGCCCCACGTTTTTTGGCATGCTCAAGATCCTCAAGAACAAGAATCCCACACCCCTCAGAAATAACAAACCCATTTCTCTCATTATCAAAAGGCCTAGATGCTTTTTCTGGTTCATGGTTACGAGTCGCTAAAACGTTAACCACATCAAACGCGCCGAATGTAATCGGCGTAATCGGCGCCTCACTAGCACCTGTAATCATAATATCAGCATCACCATCACGGATCGCTTCAAAAGAAAAACCAACAGAATCTGTTCCAGCCGTGCAACCAGTAGAAATTGTGTTGCAAATTCCCTTAAGTCCATACTTTGCAGAAATTTCACTCGACGGTGTATTAAACATTGCAGCGTCATAAAGATCCGGGCGAACTTTTACTGGATCAATCGCATCTTTTCCGCTATCGGTTACAAGAGCAAATTCTTCTTCCATATATTTTGTTCCACAAATTGCATTTGCCAAAGATACTCCCATGCGCTCTCTGTCAACAGCCTCTAAACTTAATTTAGAATCTTCTAAAGCCATGCGCGCAGCCACAACAGCGAATTGAACATACCTGTCCATGCGAAGCGCCTCGTCGTGCGTTAATCCTAGTTTAATCGGATCAAAATCTCGGACTTGAGCTGCAATTTGCGTCATAAACATTGACACATCAAATTCGGTCACACGCTTAATGCCAGAAACACCATTGACCATTCCATTCCAGCAGGCTTCGTTACCCACTCCATTAGGCGCAATAACGCCAACCCCTGTTACCACTACTCGTCTTGCCATTTTTTAATCTCCTTCAATAAGCAGATGCTTTAAAAAACTTAACTTTTTTAAAACATAGGCCAAAGGCCGTCTGCGAATTTATCCCGCAACCGAAGGGTGTCGGGATCAATGATTTATAATCCAAATTCTTTCTTAACTTCATCAAAAGTAAAAAACTTACCACTTTGTTCAACCTGATTAACTAAATCAACAACTTTGCGATTAAGCGGTGCACGTGTGCCAATCTGTTTAGAAAGAACATCGACCTCACCGTTAATAAATTCTATTTCACTTTTCTTTTTTCTAATAATACTTTGCAAAATCGAACCATACAAAGGTTCTTTGCTAAGAGTCGTCAGAGTCTGATTAATAATACCTGCCGCTTGATCTTCAGGCATCTTAGAAAGCCCATAAATACGATCAACCGGAAAATTAGGCAACGACACCAGCTCAATTCTCGCCCGGCTAACAATATCAATGCCCTCTTTTAAAAGCCGAATACTTAATCGACACAAATCCATATCAGCAAAAGTTTCCTGCATCGATTTTCCAACCAAAGCTGGAATGCAATTGTTAAAATTTACAAAAAGCTTAAGCCACTTCATCCCAACAATGTCATCGGTAATAATAACCGAGAATGCTTTTGACAGCATTTTTGAAACATCTTCAACAATCATGCCATTTGGCATATAAGGTTTGCCAATAATCCAGTCACCTTCAAAATTAAAAACAATCTCACCTTCTTTAACATAAGTCGCACCAAACATCACAATGCTAGATATCACCTTTTCCTTTTCGACATGAACACTGATCATACTATCAGACTGCACACCGTTTTGTGTTGTCAAAATAATACTGTGTTCTAAAAAATCATAATTCGCCCGACAGGCATCTGTGACATCCTGTGTTTTCGTCGTAAAAATAACTAGGGAGAATTCTTCTCGAAGTTCGGTATCAACGGGAAGATAAAAAACTTCCTGTCCTCGTACTCCAGAAATTTTTAATCCATTTTCTTTAATCACATCCACTTGACTCGCACGCCCGATAAGCGTTACATCAACACCAGCTTTATGCAAATAAGCCGCAACCGTCGAGCCAATAGCCCCTGCTCCAACAACAGCAACATTCATTTATTTCTTGCTCCCATTTGATATCAATTCCTTGTAATCAAATCCAACTTCGTCCATCAAGCGAATCATTAAGCTATAAAATGCTTTTGGAACCTCAGTCAAAAATGCTGAAACAACATCTTTCTCTTCAATCACAGAAGAACCTCTTTGCTTAGCGTTATCTTGAGATTTTATTGGAACAACTTGATTAATAATTTCACGATGAAACAAAGGAATTTTTGAAATCATCTCTTCATATTTCTTTTGGATTTTCACATCCCAGAGCATTTCTTCTTTTATATCAGACATCAACTTTTATCTCCTTTCGAGGCAGCCTCAAACTTTGCAATATTGCTCATAAAATCTTTAACGCAAAGCTTAACCAGATCACTATAATCGCTTTCCATAATACGGTGGATTCTCTCTGGCTTAGAATAAAATTCTCGCATGCACCATCCTCCAAGTCGCCCAACATCAGCAATTGTTAAATGTTTCGTGGGAACAATTGGATGATGAAAATCCCAAGTTTTAATATCAATATTTTCTGGATCGATCCATCCGTTCTCAATAGCCTTAACCCATGGCTGCGAACCAGGAACAGGGATCACATAATCTAACGCTAAAATATCCGGATCAATACTTTCAGCCACTTCTAAACGTTTTTTAATCGCCGCCTCATCATCTTCTTCAAGTCCAATCAAAACTGTTCCAACAGTCGCAACATTATTTTCCCGAAAAGTTGAAACAGTTTTTTTGATTTGTGCGATTGTTACTCCTTTTCCTAAAGCTTTAAGCTCTTCGTCCGTTGACACTTCAATGCCAACCAGCCCCATGAAAAATCCAGCTTTTGCCATCAAAGGAACAAGATCTAGCTGATTCGCCCAATCGTCTGCACGTCCGAGACAAATCCAATTAACCTGATTACCTCGTCTAATTTTCTCCTCACAAAATTCTTTAACCTTATTTCGATCCACATTAAAAGCATCATCTTGGATAACAACAACATTAACACCATATGTTTTTTCTAAAAGATCAAGCTCATTACAAATACGCTCAGCTGAAAAACCTCGCCAAGAAACAAAATCTGTTTTACTAAATCGAGGATCATACATGCTCCACTCATAACAAAAGTTACATCCCCCTGGACATCCGCGGGACGTCATAAGCTCTGCAAATGGCTTCCAATATGTGTGGCCCACATATTTATCCATTGGGAACAAATCATAAGCCGGCATAGGAAGCACATTGATATCTGGAATAAGCCCTCGATGAGGTCCAATGTGAATTTTTCCATCATCACCTCTTGAAACAAGTCCGTCGATATCCTTAAATTCTTTTTTCTTATCTTTCAAATTATTAATCAAATCTTCAAGTGTCAGCTCGCCTTCACCAACCATAACAAAATCTAATTGTGGATTCTTTTTCATTTCAAGCTCATAAATAGCAGAATACCAAAGCCCGCCAACCGCAATCTTAGTATCAGGCAAAGACTCTTTAATAAGCCTTGTGCTTTCATTAAAATGCCAAATAATAGCAAGACCGCCTGAGGAGTGAAGCAAGTCTCCCATAACAACTAAATCAGGATTAATCTTTTTAACTTCTGTGATCATTTGATCATAATTCAAATCAAGTGCTTTGCAATCTAGCACGACAGGCTCAGCTATTTTTTTTGACCGAACGTACGCTGCCAATTGTGCATAATATTGATTTGGTGCTTTATGGTCTCCATGGGTTACCCATCCTGCAATCGGTGGTGTCAAAAATAAAACTTTCATTTGATCTCCAATTCTAAAAGTTATAAGTAATAAGTTTTAAGCTATAAGTGTTTTGTGAAATCCTTTAAGCATTCTTCCGACTTCATCGGATATTTTATTTAAATCTTGAAAATCTGATTCTTGAATATATTTTAAATCTTTACCTAAAATAAAATAATATTTCAACTCTTCAAGCGATCCGTCAGCAATAACAATAAACCGCGCGTAATCTTTTTTTACTTCTACCCTTGTATCCCTCAACAATATTCGCACAAACGGAAACAGCCGCACGTCTCATCTGCGATACAAGTCCATATTTTTCTTCTGATGGAAAACATTTTGTAA
>JAQUUP010000015.1 GCA_028693815.1 Candidatus Omnitrophota bacterium | reverse complement strand
CCGCCACAGGCGTCAGGCGAAACTCATCTTCTGGACCCTCTCCTTTTGGTCGCCCCAAATGACTCATCAAAATAACCTTCGAAGCACCATTCTCAAGAACATATTTAATGGTCGGCATCGAGGCCTGGATCCGCCGATCATCTGTGATTTTAAGGTTCTTATCCAAAGGAACATTAAAATCAGCTCGAATAATAACTTTTTTACCTTTAATATCCAAATCTTTGACAGTCATTTTGTTCATTTTCTTTTTCCTTCCTAATTTGCCTAAATGCTTATACAATATACGGATAATTCTCTAATGAAGGGACTATTATATCGAAATTATGGGTTTTGTCAATGAAGCAACAAAGGATCCTTCAACCAGCCTACAAAGCTAGTTTCTTTCCTTTTTCATTATCAAATATAATATTATGGCTCATTTTTAGTCTTGCCAACGCATACTGAAAAGCAACTTTCAAAACCCCAAGACCATAAATCGTGCTTCTCTTCAAACTAATCGAAGAACACCCCTTATTATAATTGCATGGCGAGCTAATTTCTCCTATTGCGTACCCAAAATAAAATATTTGCGTCAAAATCTGATTATCAAAAATAAAATCATCGGAATTTTCTAACAATGGAATACCTAGAAGAACCTCTCTAGAAAACGCTCTAAAGCCCGTATGATACTCCGATAACTTTTGCCCGGTCAAAATATTTTCAAAAGCGGTCAAAGCACGATTAGCAATATATTTATAAATCGGCATCCCACCTTTTAAGGCATACCCGCCTAAAATGCGTGACCCCAAAACAACATCAAACATACCCGTCGCAATCAACGATGCCATAGGCCCTACCAGCTTTGGCGGATATTGATAATCAGGATGAAGCATCACCACAATATCAGCGCCTCTTCTTAAAGCTTCTTGATAACAGGTTTTTTGATTTCCTCCATATCCAAGATTTTGCGCATGCACAATCGTCGGAATCCCCAAAGATTCTGCAACCTTGATCGTTTCATCGCTTGATTGATCGTCCACAAGAAGAATTTCATCAACAATATCTTTTGGAATTTCTTGGTAAGTTTTTTCAAGAGTTTTCTCGGCGTTATAAGCCGGTAAAACAACAACAACTTTTTTTCCGTTAATCATAGAGCTCTTCCTTTAAGTTGAATATTAATACATATTAAGAATGGAGCGAACACCCCACCGAAACAAAAAACTTTACTTTTCACATTTATCCGTTTTATAACTAAAAATACCTTTTGCGTAGGCGGATAAGAGCTTTTCCTCTTAATTTAACTATATATAAAAAAGCGAACATCCCCGAAGCAAAAACATTTACCCTGTTAAAGAAAGCCGCCAATTGGAGTCGACGATAATTCTCAGCCTGAGACTAATCAGCCTCAAATGGAAATGCCACCGTCAGCTCAAACTGCTAGAAAACTTCTCTAACTGACTTTAGACAATAAACTTTAAATAATTATCCCTATCGATAATTTCAAACAATGCTTCAGGATAAGCCTCTGTCCATTGACGTGGAATCTTAGTTTTTCTTTTGCCAGATTTAAATTCAAACGCAAACAGTTTTCCTTCCCTCTCTTCAACCAAGTCAATCTCTTGACGTTCCCACGTTCGCCAGAAATAACTATTGGCATAAATTCCCTGGTAAGAACGCTTTTTCAAACGCTCTATAAATAAGAAATTTTCCCACAATGCTCCAACATCATCACGCATTTCCAATTTATTAAAGTTCGAAATAATCGCGTTGCGAATACCATTATCATAAAAATAATATTTACTTTTTTTCACAACCTCAGAGCGCAGATTACGACTAAAACCCCGCACATTATAAATAACAAATGTTTTTTCAAAAAGATCAAGATAGCGAGCTACCGTCTTGTGATCCATCCCAATTTGCCGACCCAACTCATTAAGAGAAACTTCTTTCCCAATCTGAAAAGCTAAAAGACGCAATAAATCTATGAGAGTTTTAGAATTTTTGACCTGCTCAAGCTCCAAAATATCCTTAAACAAATATGACTGAGCTAATTCTTCAAGCAAACGAATTTTTTCTTGCCTTGTTTCGGTAATCGCAACTTCAGGATATCCTCCAAAAACAAGCCAATCCTTAAGATTATCTTTTAATTCATAAGGATTATAAAGATTTTGTAATTCTAATTGCGCAACCGGATACAACGTTAAGGTAGTTTTTCTTCCTGTCAAAGGCTCCCCCATCTGTCCGGCCAACTCAAAAGAAGAAGAACCTGTCACAATAACTTGAATACCAGGAATCTGATCCACCAAGATTTTCAATCCCTGACCAACATTGGGAATTCTCTGAGCCTCATCAATAACAATTAACGAATATCCCTGCGCATATTCTTTAATTGCATCAAAATTCTGAGAACCAAGAATATTCCTTGTGCGCACATTATCTCCGGAATCTAATTTATACCGAAGCTGACATGTGTCAAGAAACTTTTGGATCAAAGTTGTCTTGCCTACTTGCCGTGGGCCAAAAATAACTAAAACCTTGTTTGGCTTTAAAAAAGAATTTAAATTATCATAAAAACGTGGTATATGCATAATTCAAACATACCATAAATAACATAATATGTCAATATTGGGGATCTACATTCCCTATAATGGCACTATTCCAGGTAGACAAGATTACAACACTTTTCAACCTACGAGGTTGAAAATAGGTTCAAAACAAATTCTAATAATGCTTTCTCGAGGCATAATTAAAACAATCAAAATACTTGCGCCATAATACTTCAGATGATAAAAATTCATTCGCCCCATAAAAAAAATCTACCAAAGCCTCTCTTACACGAAGAAGCTCTTTGAGCCGAGAATATTTCTTTGTTGGCATGATTACAAGATCAAGCAACTCTAGCGCTCGCACAACCGCTTCTTTCGAAAGATCATCTTTTTCTTTTTTCCGCCAGTTAAGAGCTCGACTTACCTCGCTACCAACATTAGCCATTTGCTCACAAAAAGACATCTGCGCCCAACGACCCTTAGCAAGATCTTGATGCTGAATCGTCATCGGCTTATCCTTTTGCTAACAATCTCAACAATTTTCTTTTGGATATCTTCAGAATCAACGCCTCTGCTTAGATTCCCTTGAGATGGACGCATATTAATCATCGAATCAAATTCTAAAAAATCATCCCCTTCTGCATCAGGATAAAAATTAATACCCCAAAGACTATTTTGCTTTGATCCCTTTTCCAAAAGCAAAGCCTCCAAATCAGAATGTAGCTCAGCATCAACAGCAATCAACTCACGATCAACGTCAACAACAGCTTTAATTAAATTACCAAAAATATTCTGCGCTAATTGCTTCAACTCATCAATAGCAATCATTGTATCTAATATTTTCATTTCTTCTCCTCGCTATAAATGCTACCAGCTAAACTCTTATTTCTCTAAACTCGATTCACTATTTTATCGATTATAATCATCCTCTAATCGCTCAATATCATCTTCGCCGAAATGATCGCCGGTCTGCACTTCAATAAATACCAAAGGTTTGTTTGTATCATTTGCAATACGATGGATTTGGCCTCGCGTAACATCAATCGATTCGCCTTTTTTCAAAACAATCTTTTTCTCATCAATAAAAATATTTGCCTGCCCCTCAGCAATAAACCAGTGCTCTTCCCTTAATTTATGCCTCTGAAGGCTCAATCGTTTGCCGGGGTTTACCACAACTTTTTAATCTTCATATCTACTTCATTTGCTAAAACTAAATAATACCCCCAACGGCCTCTCGCCTAAAGAAACAAGATATTCTTTTTGTGTTTCTAAAAATTCCTCTTCGCTGTGATTATTTTTCATGTTTAAAAAAAATCCTTTCTAAGAATCCTTCCTAGATTTAACAAATTACATGCTTCTTTCTCAACTACATCCTACATCCTACATACCAAATACTAAATACTACATACTAAATACTACATGCTTCCCAAAATAAAAATAACTAACATCACAACGACTTTTATACAATAAATTTTATATAATTTTCCTGATCAATAACAGAAAATTGCGCGCCTGCGTATGTTTCAATCCATTCTTTCGGTATTCTCTTTTGTTTTTTTCCATATTTCATTTCGTATCCGAACAGTCCGCCATCCCTCTCCTCAACCCAATCAATTTCTTTTTGGTCATACGTTCGCCAAAAATAATTATTCACCAACATTTGATCATACGCCTGTTTTTTTAATCGCTCCGCAATAATATAATTCTCCCATAGCATCCCGACGTCATTACGTAAATTTAACGAATTAAAATTTTTAATAAGCGCGTTACGAATTCCTACGTCAAAAAAATAATACCTCGACGATTTCGACACTTCCTTTCGCAAATTTCGGCTAAATCCCCCAACACGAAAGATAACAAAACACTTTTCTAAAAGATCCATATATCGCGCAACAGTATTCTTGCTGATACCTAAAGAACTGCCAATTTCGGTTAATGAAACTTCCTTTCCTATCTGAAAAGCAATCATTTGCAATAATCTCGAAAGCTTGTCTGAATTTCGTATTGTTTCAAATTCAAGAATATCCCGATACAAATACGAAGCAACAAGCTCGCGCAAATAAATCTCTTTTTCTCTATTATCTTTTTCAAGAACAACCTCAGGATAAGACCCGTACAATAATCGGCTCTCCAAGAAAGACTGAGTCAAAGCAGTGTTTTCTCTAGAGGCAAGCTCCATCTGTGCTAGAGGAAAAAGATGAAAAGACATCTTTCTGCCAGTTAAAGGCTCCCCCATTTTTCGTGCTAAATCAAAAGCTGAAGACCCTGTCGCAATAACAGCAACATCTGGAATATGATCTACAATTAACTTTAAATTAAGACCAATAAAATCTATTTTCTGAGCTTCATCAATAATCACATATCGATTTCTTCTCACAAACCCTTTTAGCTTTTCAATCGATTGACTCGACAAAATATCCTGTACAGCGATATCTTCCCCGCTAACAAAAAGACATGTTTTTTGAATTTCTTCAATAAATTTCTTTAAAAGCGTTGTTTTTCCGCATCTTCTTGCGCCATAAATAACATGAACTTTCCCAAACTTTAAAGAATTTATTAAATTATCAAGTTGTTTCTGTCGAATATACATAATCACCCCTATTAATACTAATTAGGTCATCTAACTGACCTAATTATATCATATTAAAGTGCATTGTCAACTGTGTACGCTGCGCACTCTAAATGAGCACGTGCTTTATGGAGCACAGCGAGCATAAATCACTGTGCAAATTTACCCCAGAAGCAATTTTCAGCGACGCGGGGCTTCCACCATCTTTACTACTCTCTACATACCAAATACTACATACCAAATATTCTTTTTGTGTCTCTAGATATTGTTCGTCCATAAACATTCTCACTCCCTTCAAAACTTTAACTATCTCGCGCTTTTCTTTATTTTCATTTTTCCTTATCTACCCAAAGCACTCATGAATTTACCGAACACCCTAAAATTAAAAGGCGAAAGCAAAAACGCCTTCCACAAAACATCCCTAGCTTTCTTCTTATTGCCACAACGTACAAGATCCTTGGCCATTGCACAATAAAAATTAACTAAGAACTTCTTATCTTTTTTCATTTTAGGAAACCATTTCTTCAGTATCCGCTGTTTTGTTTGCTCTAAGCATTGAAGAGGTACCCTTCCTTGAGCATTGTCATGAACATGCTTGACAACCAGCAATTCATTTAAGAAATACGATGGTTGCTTGCGAACAATCCTCGCAAAATAATCACAATCTTCACCAACTTGTATTTCTTCATCAAAGAAATCTCCTCGACAAGCCTCGCGACGAAATATCCAACAGCTTGTTGGCGTAAAAACACTAGCTGGAAACTTACACTCTGTTGTCACGTAACCTGAACGAAAATCTTTGTCAACAGTTGATACTTTTTCCCTTTTAGTATTAATCTCTGAAGCATTAGTAAAAATCATTCCTGGCTTCTGCTCTAAAGACCTAAATACCTCTAAAAGTCGGCTTAGCCGATTAGGAACAAATTCATCATCAGAATCCAAAAAAGCAAGATACTCGCCTCTAGCCTTTCGCATCCCAATATTACGAGCCGCAGCTGCACCTCTATTTTCCTGTTGGCGAAAATAAAGAATTCGCTCATCTTTAAAAGACTCTACAGCTTGCTTTATATCTTCTGTCGAAGCATCATCAACAACAATGATCTCAAAATTTATATAATCTTGAGCCAAGACACTTTTAATGGCCCTAGTCAACATCTCCGCACGATTATAAGCAGGAACAATAACAGAAATTAATTCTTTCTCATTAACGCCCAAAAGACTTTTCCTTTCCACCTTTTATTCATACTTGCTATATTATTCTAGCGTGGATTCGTATTCTCCAAAATAAAATTAACCGCATCCATCACTTCATCTACAGTAATTGATCGCAAACATTTTCGATCAGATTCACATTCTTTCAATTCCTTCATGTGCACATACCGACAAGGCGAGCACTCAAGATCTTTATAAATAACCACATTTTCTCGCCCCAAAGGACCCCACTTAATAGGTGTATTGGGCCCATACAACGCCACAACAGGACAACCCGCTAAAGACGCAAGATGTACGCCCCCTCCATCGCTTCCAACTGCCAAACGTGAAAACTTTAAAAGACCAATGCTATAAATTGGGTCCTGCCCAAATCTCTCTTCTTCTAGAAATGGTATTAACGGATTTGCCTGCATTTTTTCTTTTATACGAACAAGAATATCTTTTTCATTGCCAACTAATATAATGTTATAACCCATCTCTATCAATTTATCAGAAAGCGCAGCATACTTATCTTCATCCCAATTTCTATGAAAATTGCCTGAAGCAGGAAGAATAGATATAAAAGGACCACTAAAATTAGCAAGATAAGTTTTGGCGACAAAAAGATACTGCTCTGAAATCTCGATTGCAGGACTATAGTCAATGTCTCCTGCGCCAAGAACTTTAATGGGTGCCGCCATCTGAGAAACAACATGAACATTCCTTTTTTTATAAAATCGAAAATCTAGTATCTTCCATCGTGAAAAAAAAGGATTTCTAGAAATATAAATCACCGGAAATAGCGACCATAAGCGTAGAGACGGCTTAAACTTAGACTGCCCAGAAACAATAAGATCAAATTTCTTAAAATATTTCCTAAAAAAATTAGAGAAACCTTTAAAAAGTTCTTTCTTTCCAGGCTCAACATTTGAAATAAAACCATCAATATAAGGAATAGCCTTAAAAATAGAATCATAAACAGAGTTATAAGAGCCAAAAAAATACAATTTTGCTGATGGAAACATTTTCTTGAGCGCTCGGAGAACAGGAATGCACAAAACAAGATCGCCAAGCCCAGCTCCTGGCTTATGAAACACGATAGTTTTTACAGCTTCTTGTAAGCGTAGATACCTTTTTCTACGTGCAAAATGCTCAAAAACCTCTTTTGGATAATCTTTTACTTGATAAAAATCCATTCTCTCCCTGTCTCCCCCTTAACAATAAACTAATTTCTTTTCTAGCCAAATAACCTCTAGCAAAATATCCGCAAGAGACTCTCTCTGTCGATTTAAAAAAACTAAACGTAAAAACACGCATCGCTAATTAAGGGTAGCGCTTGTCGCCTTTTTTAAAAAACAATACTTTTTACCACTCTCTAAAATCTCTCCTGTTGCACAATGCCAACATCAAGAAAGCTCCTCCAAATAGTCAGAACAAGACGTACGCGAATCTTTACCTATCCGCACAACAGCCATCAAAAATGCAACCTGAAACCAAAATAACACAGCAATCTTAGGATTATACAAATTGGTCTCTGTAAAACCATGCACCATAAAGGACACCAAGCCCATCATAATCCCCAAGCTACAAAACTTCAAAAAATCATTATTCATACACCTATAAAAAAATATTGCCTCTCTAAACACAGCAAACATCAAGACTACAAAAACTAAGAAATAAACTATTCCGGTTTCTCCTGCCATTTGCAAATAACTATTATGTGCATACCAGCTCCCATTAACATTATTTTCATTTCCAGGATCCAAAATAGCGTTATGCAATTTGTACTTCTGATAATTACGAGAAAATGTATTTACACCCACTCCCAAAAAAGGATGGTGGTTTATCATATTAAAAGCCGTTTCATAAATAATCGGCCTATCTTTGCCAAGAAAAATCTCTACCCAAGAATTAGTTGTCTTCGACCAATCCTTAACATTTCTAGGAATGACAAATGGAACTACCAAGATAGACGCCAACAACAACACAAAAATTACTTTATCTTTTCTAACTACACTCATAAGGAGCAAGACAAGAAACACTCCCAAGAGTGCACTTCGGCAAAAAGTAAAAGCCAGGCAAAACAATGCAAGAATAACAACTATAATCCCAGCAACCTTTTGTTTTTTCTTTGCATAATACAAAACCACAGGAATTAAGGCTGGAATAAAAAGAGCAAGATAACCAGCAAAGATATTCGTATGGGGAAACGTGGCATTCAGCCGAATCACCCCAATCGCCACATCATAATGATGTTGCCGCAAAAGATCCACGCCGAATACCAGCTGATAAATCCCATCTAACGAAACCAAAAGAAGCCCAGAAATCGCCGCCAAAACAATTTTCTGGATATGACGAACATCCCGAACTTCAAAAAAAACAATGATAAGAAGAAAGCCGTATTTAAGAAGCTTCCCCATCCCCTTCAAACTATCATCAATACTAATCGTGTTCCAAAAAGACAACAAAGCAATAACAAACAAAACAAAAAATAAAATAAGTACCGGATGAATAGTAATCCCCTTTAGAAAAGATTTCTTTTCTAACGGGATAGAATTTCTTTCTTTCAAAACAACTCTTTTAAAAATAAAGAAAAAAATAAGAGCTCCGATACATCCGTCAACCGCTGCCGAAGAAAAACTAGCCACAAAAGGAATGGCAACAATCAACCAAAAAATCACACTCTCACAAAATTTACCTATTTTCTCTCGCTTAATCATTCCTAAGTCCTCCTTTGTCTCCTTCAGCAGAAAGGAATGTAGACATCGCCTGCAGCATTCCCAGCGTTACCCAAAAAAGCGTTTTAAGTTGTAAGGAATACAGCTGAGTATCAAGAAAACTATGAACCAAAAATCCAAAAAGCCCAGCGGTCAGACCCCCACAAATAAGCCCCAAATTATTTTGCCGGTTAAGAAATGAAAAACGCACAGATCTCCAAAAAATAAAGCCAACAAAACAAAGAAAAGCAATAAGTGAAAAAACCCCACTCTCAGCCCAAATTTGCAAATAACAATTATGCGCATAATAACTGCCACCCATGGACGGAACATATTGAGAAAAACGATCCATAAACGTCCCTAATCCTTTACCCAAAAAAGGATTCTCTTTAATCATGGCAATCGCGCCTCGCCAAATAGCAATCCTTGCAGGGTCTCCAATAATACTGCTTTCAGCGCTCGCTTCGGACAATCCTCCTACGAGACCTCCAGCAGGATTGCTGACACTATTTCTGACTGATGCAAAAGTATTCATCACTCTCGCTGAGGCTACGGGCAACGAAGCTATTCCAACCAAAAAAAGAATCAAAAAAAGAAAAATATGCCGATACTTCTTTATTATTATGGCCAACAAAACCCCGCCAAGCAAAAATCCCATCCATGCCCCGCGAGAAAGCGTTAATAAAAGCGCACCTCCAGACAAAAATACAAACATAGGCACAAAAAAACCATAAATCTTATTCTTAAAATTAATAATACTCACGCTCAAAGCTAAAATTGCAGGAAGAACAAGATACGCAGCAAAATCATTCGGGTTTTCAAACGACCCTGTCACAGCAACACCTCCAAAAAGAGGTCTACCTCTAAAGACCTCAAACCCTAAAAACTTCTGAGAATACCCAGACAAAACAACCAGGCCTGCCACACTTAACATTAAAATAACTGCATTTCTTATTCGTTTTGATGTTTTAAGTGTGTCAGCAACGATTATAAAAATAAAAATGTATTGTACCCATTTACCGCCCAAAGCCCTTAAACCCTTGGCCAAATAAGGCCCACTATTCAATAAAGACATGGCCATAAAAACAACAAATAAAAAAAGAAAAATATAAATAGATTTGTTATCTCTAATAAAAGAAAAATCAGGACACAAAGACTTTTTTACAAAAAAAGCAACAATAGCCAAAACGCAAAAGATTCCAACTCCTGCTTTTGAGATCGGAATAAAAAGTATCAATCCATAGATAGAATATTCTATTATCTTATCTGCTATTTTTATGATCTTTTCTTTATTCAAGACTAGCTCTCCTTTCTAAAAGAACCCGCTGGACAGCCACAGTCATTCCCAGCATTACCCAAAATAAAATACTCAATTGAAGTGAATACAGCTGAGTATCAAAAAAGCTTACGACTAAAAACCCAAAAACCCCGGCAACTAGGCCAATCAAGAGAATTCCATATTCATCTTGCTTATTTTTCAGAGAAATCCAAACTCCTCGATATAAGATAAATCCTATTAAGCTCAAAAAAGCTATAAGCGTAAAAATTCCGCTCTCTGCCCACATCTGAAGATAACAATTATGAGCATAATAAATACCTATATCAGGAACATATTGATCAAAATAATTCATAAAAGTGCCCAACCCCTTGCCAAAAAAAGGATTTTCCTTGATCATGTCAACAGCTCCCTGCCAAATCACATACCTTTGAGAGTCTCCTGCTGAACCAAAAGAATACATCACTCTTTTAAAGAAAGAAGGAACTAAAAATAGACTTGAAAAAAACAGACCAAAAACTGCTAAAGGAAATTTCTTTTTTTTAGATAAAATAATAATCATCAAAAGCCCTACAGAAAATCCAAGCCATGCAGACCTAGAAAAAGTTAAAAGAAGAGACATGCCCAAAGCAACCACTACAAAATATATTAATATCCGGACTATTTTTTTCTTCCATTTCCAAGATGCCAACAAAATAAAGATTGGCAAACAATAGACAAAATAAGACCCCAAAGAATTAGGATTTTCAAAAGGCCCTGTCACAGCACGCATTACCATACTTTTATTTCTAAAGAATTCAAAACCTAAAAACTTCTGAGATAAGGCCGATAGCCCAACAAGTCCTCCAACAAAAAGAAAAACATAAAAAAAATTCTTTATTGATTTTCGGTCTCTAAAATGATCTATCGCGATCGCAAAAACAAGAAAATACTCTGCCCACTTAGAAAACAACGCCTTAAACCCCTTAGCCAAAAACGGCCCGCTATTAATCAATGACAATGCGCTGAAAATAAATAACGCGAGTAAGAGCCAAAATATTTTCGCATCTGCCTTAAAACTTGTAAAATCCCGAGTCAGCGCCTTGTTTATAATAAAACCAAAAACAACAAAACCTACAAAAGACTCAAGCAAAGCATTCGATATCGGAAGAAAAAATATTACTCCATAAAAGCCACATTCAATCATCTTTTCAGATATCATAATAGCTTTTTGACGATTCAACCTAAAATCCGTCTTTCTAAAATAGCTTGCTATTCTTTCTCTCATTTTTTTACTTTCAAAACAATCTCATTTAACAGCTCACAAACCTTTGCATAATCATAATTTTGAGCATACGCCAAAAGCTTACGAATTTCTTGTCTTAATTTTCGAATATCAATTTTATCAGGAGGAGCGACAAAAATTTTGTCATATTTTGTTGCAGCATCTCTTTCTCTATTCAAAAATAGCTCTTCTTTCAATTTCTCTCCTGGCCGAAGCCCAACAAAAGAAATCTTGATATCTTTTTCCGGCACAAGCCCAGAAAGGATAATAAGATCTTTTGCCAAATCAACAATTTTAATTTGCTCGCCCATATCCAAAACAAAAATCTCTCCGCCTTGACCCATGACACTTGCTTGCAAAACCAACAAAACCGCTTCATTGATACTCATAAAATACCGCTGCACATCTGGGTGGGTTACGGTAAGTGGACCACCCTCCTCAATTTGCTTCATAAAAAGCGGCACAATACTTCCAGCCGAACCTAGCACGTTGCCAAAACGCACCGCCATAAACTTTGTTTGGCTTTTCTGCGATTTTGCCTGCAAAAGCATCTCAGCAACACGTTTTGTAAAGCCCATCACGCTAGACGGATTAACCGCCTTATCCGTTGAAATTAAAATAAACCGCTCAACCTTATAGTGATGCGCAGCATAAATCATATTACCTGTGCCTAAAACATTATTCTTAACAGCCGCAACTGGATTTTCTTCCAGCAACGGAACATGTTTGTGCGCCGCCGCATGAAATACAACTTCAGGGCTATAGCGCGAAAAAACATATTTCAAAACTCCGACATCTTTGATGTCTCCAATAATGGTTGTAAACTTAATGTCCTTGTATTCCTTTAAGAAATCAATAGTCAAAAAATAAACATCATTTTCATTATGATCAAACAACAATATTTCTTTTGGGTTAAACCTAGCGATTTGCTTGCAAAGAACAGACCCAATCGATCCTCCTGCGCCCGTCACCAAAACAATTTTACCTTCAAGGTACCCACCAATCTCATCTTCATTAACTTCCACCTTCTCGCGACCTAAAAGGTCATCCGGCGTAATCGCTCGCGCCCTTACTTCTTGCTCTCCGCTCAATATCTTTTGTAAGCCAGGAACTATTCGTATTTTAACAGAAGGAATCCTACAATGAGAAACAACATCTCTTATCACAGCTCCAGTTGCCGAAGGAATCGCAATGATAATTTCATCAATTCTGTATTTTTCTACCAACGCCTCAATATCGCTACGCGTTCCTAAAACTTTTACCCCCTGCAAGCGAGAGCCTTTTTTTCTAGGATCATCATCAATAAACCCAACCACCTCCATGCCAGCTTTTGCATTAATACGCGCTTCCCTTAAAACCAAAACACCCGCTTCTCCTGCCCCAACAACAAGCGCTCTTTTTCGTTGAGCCCTAAACATCGGGCGAAATTTCTCTCTAAAAAGACGAACAGCAAAACGAACTCCTGTCATTAAACAAAAACACAAAAGACAGTCTAGAACAATGACCGATCTCGGAATGACAAGACCAGGATAAAGAAAAGTAACTCCAACCACAAAGCTTATCGTAGACAACACATTCGCCTTAAAGATTCTCCAAATATCCTCGATCCCAGCATATTTCCATAAGCCAGAAAAAAGGCCATGATAGCCAAAAAGAACCATCTTGATAAGAATAAGCAAAGGAAATGTTTTTAAGATCGTGTCCCAGAATTTTGGGTCAATATTAAAATCTAGACGCAAACAAAAAGCAAGGATATACGCACAGATAATCAGAAAAAAATGAATTCCGATCGTAATCACTCGACGAAATTTTAAAATTAATGCTTTAATATTCATGAGATTTTTATTATATACTAGAGAATTATTTTGGCAACTAATTAACCATATTTACTAATGAGACACACCTTCTCTTTTAATAACTTTCAAAGCCGTTAAAAAAATAATACGAAGATCAAACAAAAAAGAACGATTCTTTAAATAATACTCATCAAAAGAAACCTTCACAGGAATCGGAAGCTCGTCTCTCCCGTTAACCTGCGCCCATCCTGTTACGCCAGGAACAAGGGCAGAGATTCCCTTCTCTGTGCGCATTGCCACCAAATCATCTTGATTAAACAATGCTGGCCTTGGACCAACAAAACTCATGTCCCCTTTTAAAACATTGAATAATTGTGGTAATTCATCGAGACTATATTTACGTAAGAATTTCCCACAAGGAATCAAATGCTGGTCAGGATTTTTCATCAAATGCGTAGCAACCTGAGGCGTACCAACTTTCATTGTCCGAAATTTTGCCATCTTAAAAATAGCGTTATTAATCCCAACACGATCTGTCCAAAAGATGACAGAACCCTTAGAGCTTAATTTAATCCATAAAGCAATGATCAACATCGGAATGCTTAAAAGAATGATTAAAAATAGGGACAAAATAATATCAAAAATACGCTTTATCATGCTTCTCATAATTAATTATTATGCCCCTAGATTATCAAGAATACCTAAGACAAGATTTCAGGTAGGCGTCTTAATGCATCTTCTATAGGAAGAATCGAAATTTTGCCGTCCCTCATTTCGCGGCTGCCGCCATACAAAAAATATGCGTTTGACATGGGATAATCCACAAGAAAAGACTTCAATCCTTTCAACATGCCTCCCGAAATCCGTTTCGTCCGTTTAATTTCAAAAGCCCGGATCCCTTTATCTCCATACAGTACAAAATCTACTTCCGAATTATCCGCCGTTCTCCAATAATATATTTTATAACCTAGCCCATAATCCGTATTGACAGCGTTGAGTTCTTGAAAAAGAAGCGTCTCAAGGCTGACCCCTTCTATCTCTTCAGGCATATCCAAGGGGCCCGCAGGCCTCAAGGTGCGATAAACTCCCGCGTCAAAGAAATAGAATTTAGGATGACTCACCATGCGTCTCTTTGATTTCTTGACAAAAACAGGAACCCTGTACGCCATAAGCATATCTTCTAATATTGAAAAGTAGTTTTCCACAACCTTGCGCTCGACAAAACACTCTCTGGCAACAGATGAAATATTAAGAATCGAGCCTTGCGAAAAACTTGCAGCTTCGAGAAAGCGGGCAAATCCTGCCAAATTTCTAGTTAAGCCCTCCTGCCGTATTTCCTCTTCGAGATAAGTCTTGACATAGCTTGCAAGATAGGCCTTGGGGTTCTTTTCCGTATAAACACTAGGCAAATGTCCATGGGCCAGCGAAAAGCCTAAATCAAAATCTTTATCTAATTCCGAAACAGTAAACGGATGCATATAACAAGTAAGGGCACGACCAGCCAGTAAATTTTGCCCCTCTTTTTTTATCTTTCTTGCATTTGAACCGGTTAAAATAAATTTATATTTATGCTTTTCTATCAGACGGTGAACTTCGTTTAACAACTCGGGAACTCTTTGAACTTCATCGATGATAATCCAATCCTTAAAACCTTCAGATATTAAATTTTCTAAGCGTTGCGGATTAGCCAGAAGACTATTAAAAAGCTCCGCCTCCAATAAATCCACATAAATGGCTTTAGGAAAAGCAGCTTTGACCCACGTAGTCTTGCCTGTGCCTCGTGGACCAAATAAGAAAAAACTTTTATCTTTGGGGAAGTGAATTAATCTGGAATACATAATTCCATTCTACACATATTTTTGGAGTTGTCAATGGCAACGTCAAATACTAAATACTACATACCGCATACTAAATACTACATACTAAATACTTTTCTATATTACCGCTCCCTCACCCCTTCTAAAAACACATAAAAGCATAACAAAAAACAAATTATTGTACTATCTTTAGCCGATCCAGCCTTTCTTTGATAATATCAAGAAATCTTGCCTGATCTGCATCATTCATTTGAGACGTCAGAACAATCTCTCTCATCAGATTAAACTTCTTTTCAAATCGTTCGTAACGCACCTTAATCGGCACATTAAAATATTCAGCTAAACAATCAAAATCTTTTCTTAATAAATGATTTTTCTTGCCATTAATGTTTATCGCGGACTCATCCTCGTTAAGAATTACCAATTTTGAACACACGATATCGTAAGCTGGAGCTAACCGAATGCCTCCTTCTTTATGTAATATGGCGTAATTCTTCAAATGCGCATCACCATTACCGACAATAAAGTTAAGCACAACCCGATCAAAAAAAAGCTGAACATCATATCCTGGCGCTGAAGATATCTCTTTCAATTTTCGGCCAATTTGCTCTACCGATCCTTTGTATTTATCATTGACCCCGATGATCTGAACAAAATCTTCCTGCTGAATTTTAACCCTTTTATCCCGATCAAATCTTTTGATTACATAGGCAAGACTTTTGTCCTTTAAAGAAAGAAGGCAATGAGGCGGAACTTCAATACCCAATTCTTGTGCAATATCCATGCAACATTGTTCATTCTCTGGAATACGCAAAAAAGTTTGTTGCGGTTTTAGAATATATTCTCCTCCCGCATCCACGACAATGAGCATATTTTGTTTTTTATCCAACTTAACAGATAGCTTTGGCTGAACACCAGAAATAGAAAATTTTCCCGCTAACTTTTGTGCCTGTTGCGGCACATCTGCCAAGCCAAAGTCTATGCTCGGCCATTTTGAACAATGAAACATCTCTTTTAAGATCTTTTTATTCATGGCCCGTATCAACTTTCTGAATAGTAACACTGCCAGCTGTGTCTGCGCTAGCCGTGCCAATCAGCAACCCAAAATAATCTTTGCTGTCAATTTTTTGCGTTGCGCTAACAATATCTAAATACCATCCTTCAGGTAAAAGTCCCTTAAAAAATGGAAACAATTCTTTAGACTGATACGGCTCTGCGCGAGGAGGTAAAGACACTGCAATCGGGATGTTTTTCTTTAAGAATTCAAAATCATATTGAAAGATATACCCACTTGTAGCCTCTGACAAGTATCCTGCCAATTCGTCATTATAAAAAACTTCCGCTTTTCTCATGATATTCATTTCGCCTCATTCTTCCTTAATTCCAAATGATATCCCAAAAAATCCAGAACACGCACAAGCTTATCCATTCTCACAGTGGCTTTCCCTTGCTCAAGCTCCCTTAAAAAACGCAAACCAACTCCAGCCCTCTTAGCAAATTCCACTTGAGTTAAGCCAATTTTCTTACGCAATTCTTTTATTTGGAAAACCATATTAGCCATGTATTTATCAGAAACATTTAATCTTATCATATTAATAATATATCACCTTTCGGGTATAATATCAATAAATTATTTACTATCATGAACCCTAAGAGGTATAAATATCCTACTACTACACCCTATAGGGTATTCTTATTATGCATACCAAATACCACATACTATATACTACACACTATGCACTCTATTTCAATAAATAACCGCATACCCTTGATCAATAAGTTCTTGATTAAGATATGTCCCTTTTTCAGCAACAAGCTCTGGGTCCTTTTCATTCAAGTGGTAAAGAATATCCGCCAAATATCGACCATACTTATCTTCTTTGTATGTTTTGCAAATAACAAAATCAACTTTTGCACAAATTTTCTTAACATACTCTTTGGCCGCTATTCCTGAAACCGATGAAATCTCAGGCGTGTCAATGCCTCGCAAACGTAATTTTTGCTCAATCCATGAATCAAAACCAAGATCAATGTTTAAAATAATCGTATCCCCGTCAATCACGCGCGTTACAGTTGCCTGGTATGTATAAAGATATTCTGGATGTTTTGTCGCACGACGAACAAAATAACCTTTTTTATTTTTATAAGAACGAATCGGCGTTGGGCTTCCATTGCTTTTCCAATCAGGAATATTGATAGTACGCAAAAAGCCAAATCCCATATCCACCAACGCTTGAGCTTTAGCACAAGGGATACCTTTACGAAACAAGCATCGATATCGATAAAGCTTGCCTCGAATACATGGCAAAATTCCCGGCTTTGCCAAAATCTCAAGCTGTTTATTTTCCTCTTTCTTTTTCTTCTCGATTTTTTCTGAAAAAATTAACTGATAAAGTTTTAGCGCTGACAGCGATTCTTTGATCGCCTTATCTTCAAGCTTTTTGCGCTCTTTTTCATCTTCAACGCGAATCAGATTAGAATAGTGACTCCACGACAAAGATGTCTTTGGGATAGACGAATAAAAACGGTAAAACTTCGATAAATCATAAAAAAAACTTCTTGGGCGATTTAAATCCTTCGCAAGCTTTGAAACCATACTTGCACGCTCAGAATTACATCCAAGCTCACCCACAAATGGCTGCTCTAAGATTTGCCCAATATTCCAATGCGTCTTTAGCACTTCTCGTCGATAAGATTCTTCAATTGTTTTTCTTCCGCGAACAATCTCATCTTTAATTTTCTTTAAAATTGTCTGATAAAAATGACTAGAAAGAGTTTTTGTCATAAGAATTTCTTTATCTCTATAAATCCTTTAATCTATATACCAAATACTATATGCTATATACTATATACAAAATACTGCATACTTTTCACTCATTTTGTCAAAAATCTTTCACCCTCTCAACATCCTCGTTACTCCCTGGCTAACCTTAAGGTATTCTTTTCAATTAATTTGTAAATATCGTTAATTGTCGATACGCCTGCGAACTCTTTCTTTAATTTATTTCCTTCTCTCAAAACCATATCAATCATTTCATTCTTTAACCGCAAAACTAAATCCGCCTTAAGATCAATTGATTCAGCTAATGACACCCAATTCTTATTATAAATATTGTCAATTTTCTTTGCCCCGCCAATTTTCATAGCTAAGCTTTTAGATAGTCCCGAATAAAATATCGTGCTAACTAAATCATAGAAAGGTGCTATTTTAATTCCTTTGGCATCATACAAAAAAGAAATATTCTTAGCATGAGCATCCGCATTGCCGATAATACTATTAAAACAAATCCAATTGATCAAACGTTTTACATCAGATATTGAATTGCCAGAGAACTCTTTTCCTAAAGAAACACATTCTTTAATTCCAGGGCCTCCCTCTGATTGATACTTATTATACGAAGCTATTCCTAATGCCTGACAAAAATCTTCTTGATGTAACCTACTCCATTTCCCATTAATAAAAACCCTGTCATAGCGATCAATTAAAAGGGCATTGATATTTTTAATATTTAATAAACATGCTTCAGGAACATCAAGCCCAATACTTTTTGCCAATTTCATACAAAAAAATTCATTTTCAATTAAGCCCGGAAATCGCAAATTAATAGGCTTTAAAATATGCGTACTGATACTATTCCTTAACGGAAGCATTATTTTCTCATCTTTATAAAAAACAGGAATCTTCTGTTGCGCACCAGCAAGAGATAATCGGACATGGCCATCAGCAACCAAAATAGGCTTGGTATTAAGATTCTGAATCATATCATCCATTTCGTCTAAAGAAATGACACGATAATCATTATGTAAATCTAAAGATTCTCCGTCAGGCAAAATAATCAAAGCTCCAGCACAATCCCCTCCGATAGCCTTTAGCAGCGCATAAGAATTATCTTGTGATATATTAAAATAATTAGCAACTTGAGCGCGAACATCGCCCTCAGGAAGAAGGTTTGAAAAAAAGCTTAAAGAAAGCTTGTGAGAAAACCTGTTTTCTTGTAATGGGAGAGAAATAGATATGGGAAATCTATTCTTAAATGACAGCCATTGTGGCGAATATTGAAACTCCCAAATTTGATTATCATCAACTTTAAGAAAGCCAACTATATTCTCTTGAAAGAAAACGTTTAACTTTTCCATGTCTCAAACCCTTTATGCACAATTTGAACTTCTAAACCAAGAGCATTGATAATTTTTAATACTTTCTCAAGCTGAACAGTTGGCTTACCATTTTCAAGCTCGGAAATAAAGCGATTACCAGTGTTACAGAGATCGCTTACTTCTTTCTGAGTTAGCTTCAACTCTTTGCGTCTCTTGCGAATAACCTGACCTAATTGTTTTGTATTTTTTATAAGCTCAATCATAGTATTCCCTCTCGGTAATAATATAGCATATAAAATTAAAAAAGCAAGATAAAATTACCGATAGGTAACTATTAATCTCAGATGAATTCATACACAAATCTACATACCATATACTACATGCTACATACTATATACCAAATACTATATGCTAAATACTTTTCCCGCTTCACGTCTCACGTCCTTTGTCTTTTTCCGACCTCAGACTTAGGACTTTACCCCTTATCCTTTAACCCGCTTCACTTTTCACTTCCCGCGTCCCCCACTTCCCGAGCCAATCTTTTCATCTGCTCTACCGCATATAGCGGCAGTGTTAACACTTTATCATGCAAAGACAATTTCTCCTGCGAAAAACGCAAGCCAAACAACGATTTTTTTTCCTCGATAAACAATTTTAAAGATTTAAGCGTACCGGTTTTGCCTGCCTTAACCTCCACCGGCAATATCAGAGAATCAACCGCCACGACGTAATCAACCTCAGCCGAGCTACTCTTTTTATCACGCGCCCAGAAAAAAAGACCGCGCTCTAAATAACTGTCGCCATGAGCCCGTAATTCTTGGCCAATAAACTGCTCAGCCACAGCACCAGCATTGATCTGAAAGAAATTATTCGTTAATGTAAGTTCGGTTTGCAAACCGCAGGCATTCTGCATCAGGCCTATATCAAGAAAGTTCAGTTTAAATTTCATTTCATTCGCTTGCGCTCCTAAAGGAAGACCCGAAGCCGCCGTAGCATAGACAGGATAAATAATGCCCGCTAACTTTAAAAGGTTGAGCGCCCGCTTAACGTCCCTTGATTTGCTGTCCGGATCAATGTTGGAATACTTGATGCGATTGCCGACGAGTCTCGGAGCTTCATCTAGCACCTTTTGCAAATATTTAAATTCAGAAAATTTCGCGTATTTCCCAAAATCACTGCGATATGTTTGAAGCAAAGAATTTTGAATGCGCTGGCAATTTAAAAAGTTTTTATTTTCAAGGTACTCTTTAACCACAGCTGGCATACCTCCCACGATGAGATATATCCGCAACAAATCCATCAGCTTCTGATGGATCGCGTCATCAAGGGTGCGATCCAATCGTATTTCCGACAAATATTGACGCAAAGGCTCATTTCCTGACGCCGTTAAAAACTCACCGAACGATAATGGCTCAAGAAAGATAAACTGAATCCTGCCTACCGGCATCCGAAAATTCGAGTTGTTTAGAGCAAATTCCATCAATGAACCTGCTCCAATAACAGCAAGTCTGCCATGCTTTTCTTTGAAATACCGCAAGGCCATAATCGCGTTAGAGCATTCCTGAATCTCATCAAGAAAGAGCAATGTTTTCTCGGCTTCAATGCGTTCACCCGTAAGAAGCTGTAGCTTGTTAATAATCTCAATAGGATCAAGCGTGGTAAAACATTGTTTGAGTTCAGGTTTAAATTCGAAATTAACGATAACGACATTTTTAAATGCCTTTTTTCCAAACTCTTCCACAATGTAACTTTTGCCTACTTGCCGTGCCCCTCGTAATAATAAAGGAAGCCTGTCTTTACGCTCTTTCCAATCGAACAAATCTCTTTCTAGGTCTCTTTTCATAAAAAAATCCTTTCTATATATGGCTAATATACAAGGATATAATATACTAATATTGGCTATAATACAAGGCTAAACTATACAAATTTAAAACCAAGTACTTGCTCTACGCTATGCGCTATACGCTATCCTACATACCATATACTACATGCTACATACTATATACTTTTCCCGCTTCACTCTTCACACTTCACTCTGAATGAGCGCATAGTTTACGTGACCTTCAGGGATGTAAACTAAAGCGCGAATTTATCCCAAGGAGCACTTCTAAAGCGACGCGGGGATATCCGCATGACATCCGCTCTCCGCTATACGCTATACGCTATACGCTATCCTACACTCCAAATACTAAATACTTTTTCGCTTCACTATTCACACTTCACTCTGAATGAGCGCATAGTTTACGTGACCTTCAGGGATGTAAACTAAAGCGCGAATTTATCCCAAGGAGCACTTCTAAAGCGACGCGGGGATATCCGCATGACATCCGCTATCCGCTATACGCTATTATCCTACATACCAAATACCACATACTAAATACTTTCCCTTATTCCCTCTTCCATCGTAAACGGAGGCTTCCATCCTAATAAATTACGAATCTTGCTACAATCAACAGTGAGATTTCCTGTTAATTTCTCCAACTCTTTATCTTTACCAATAATTTTACACAATGTTTTTAATACACTCTGAGGAAAAGGAAACAAAACTACCTTCTTGTTCATTGAAACTGCAATCATCTGTATTAAATCCGGCGTGGACACATCCTCACCATCACTTAACAAAAAAGTTTCACCTACAGCTCTTGGATGAGTCATGCAAGTAATAATCGCATCCACTAAATTACCAACATAAAGAAAACTCCGTAAATTCTTAAAGCCTCCAAATGGCAGAGGAGCTTTCAGCTTAACCAAGCGCATTAATCGTGCAAAATTACCCGGAGCGCTGGGTCCATAGACCAGAGTTGGACGAAAAATCACAATTTCCATACCAGTACCCCTTACAACTTCGCAGAGAATCTGCTCAGCCTCCCATTTTGAGATTGCATAGGCACTAACCGGACAAGGAGTATCTTGTTCCGCAAAAGGCTTTCCCGAATCAACTTCTCCATTAACACCAATTGAACTCATAAAAAAGAATCGTTTCACCCCTGCCTTTACTGACTGCTCTGCCAATCGTTTTGTGCCCAACACATTCACTTTTCGAAAAACTTCAAGCGAATCAGCAGCTGATTCTTTAACAACATGAACACGCGCTGCCAAATGAATAACCACATCAATTCCGATTAATGCTTGAGCCCAATCAGCTTCAAGACCAACATCACTAATTTCAATATATTCATCAGCACCAAAAACATCGTGCATATTATTTCGAATAGCGACTCGGACAAAATAGCCTCTCGCTCTCAAAGAAGCACACAAATTGCGACCAATAAATCCGCTAGCGCCAGTAACCAATATTTTTTTTGGAACAGTCATCACCTATCCATTATTTATTATTCCACATCAAGCTCTTGTCTTTTTCCAATATCTTAAAAAATTATATATTTTAAAAATGCATTCAAAGCATAGTTAATAAAACACCACGTTGAATATATCACGCTTAATCCTTCATCTTCTCGATATGTACTCCAAACATATTTTGCTGAAGCAACCTTGTTTCTGGAGATAGATCCGCCAACAACTCGATACCGCATCAGATCTTCTTTTAATCCATGAGCTAAAAACCCCCTCTTTAAAATATCAAGCCAAAGAACAAAATCATCATAATATGTTTCTTTCATAAAAAAATCCCCAACTCTAGTTTTATCTATTACTACAGAAGATGTTGCAATTACAGTATTCTTAAGCAAATCATCATATCTAACAAGCTTTGGAATTCGAATAATTCTTCCCTGCTTATTTCCTAAAACAGAAATTCTTCTATATTCAGTAAAAGAAAAAGCACTATTTTTCCTTAACATAAAAGAAACCTGTCTATCGAGCTTAGCAGGCAACCACATATCATCACTATCTAAAAAGGCAACAAAACGATGCCTAGCCTCTAATAATGCTTTATTGCGCGTCCCAGCAGGGCCGCTATTGTGAAGATTCTTAAATAAACGAATTCGTTTGTCATTCTTTGCAAAGCTTTCAGCAATCTCTGTTGTTTTGTCACTTGAACAATCGTCAACAATAATCATTTCCCAATTATTAAACACTTGCTTTTGAACAGACTTAATCGCATCAGCTAGAAATCTATCAGAATTAAAGGTCGGAGTGATAATGGATACTGCAAATTCTTGATTCATATTCAAGAAATCTCATTCTTAATTTTCAGTAAAATGACATTACAATTATAAATTATTTAAACAGTTCCTATTTGCTCGATTAAAGACTTTGCTGTTTTTCTAGGACTATCTTCAGAAAATCCAAACAATTCTCCATCTTTTGACCATAAAAAAACCTGCGCTAAAAATTTCAAGACTTTATTGTATTCTGGCGCCCACCCGTTTCTCACTTTATGAATTGCTTCTGACAATTTATTTAAACTATCAACATCTAGCGTAATTCCCTTCCCGCGATAAAAAGTCTTTCCAACCACAATTACGGGTTTACCTTGCAAAACAGCCTCCACCCCAGCTTTCGAATTAACCGCAATCACCGCCCTCGAATCCTTTATGATATCAAATGAATTAATAGATGGATTTAAAAGGCATATACTGGGGTTCGCTTTAAGTGTATCCCGTATCCTTTTAAAAGGATACATGCCAACAGATGCAGGGTGCTCTTTGACAACCAAAACCCATCCATAAGGTAACTTTCGAGAAATATATTCAACCAATCCTATTTGGTCAAAAAATTCATTACATCTAGTTGTAAGCTGTAGGTCAAAAGGGACATGAAATGGAAAATATATGTAATTACAATCCGGAACCTTACTTGTATATAGTTTTTTCATTTTTCTTAAAGTAAAAGCTCTTTCTAAAATCATCATGCAACGATTAAAGATAGCACCGTATTCTTCTTTTTCTTTTGTGAAATATTTATGATTCAGTTTTCTAAATAAACTTTTTATTTTCTGAGCTGAAAATAAATCTCTCCAGCCCCTTTTTAAAAAAAACACCTTATCTTTTTCAGGCATCCTTATATCTTTGCTTTCAATATATTCGTTTATAAGACAAGTCGCTTCATCAAGCTGTTCTTGCTCAATTCTTGATGATAAACTCTCATCGCAAATATCAGCAAATAATGTATTTTTAGAAAAAACAATTTTTCCTTTGAGCATCGATGGTTCAATAAACAAATGCTCAATATTATTCTTTTTTGAAGCATAATACAAAGTCAAAGGGGCAATAAAATCTGCTGTTTCTTGCGCGACCAGATCAAAAGAAGATTCATTTAAGATTTGATCCATAACTCTTAAATATCTTAATGTTTTCTCCAATAAAAACTTTTCATCCTTAATATTAAATTGCACAGACTCTCGAAAATAAACCTCCCTGATATTCGGTATTCCAAACTTCTTTTCTGTCAATAAAACTTCTGATTCAGAAAAACCCCCTGGCGCTTGAATTTCAAATATATCGTGGCATATATACCCTTTTTTTCTAATTACTTTTGAAGCTGCCTGGTGACATGAAATAAATTCGGCCTGTATGCCCACTCTATCAAAAAAAGGACACATTTTTATGTAAAATTCTGCCTCAGGAATCCGCATGACTAATAAAGCTATCTTCTTAGGCATATCTTCTCCCTTTAAGCTTTGTAAATGTTTTATACGAAATCAAAAAAATAAAAAACGCACAACAAAAAAAAGGAAAGGGTAATAAGCTTCCAGCTGAAGTTAAGAAAGATGAGAAAACAAATATTCCTACTAAAACATAAAAAAACGCCGCGCCCAAACTCTGCTTTTTAATATTAACTAAAATTTCAGCCAACCCAATAAAACATCCTAAAATAAACGCAAAAATAAACATCCCTCTCTTCCCATACGTGACATAAGCGCTACCCGGCAAAGATAAAAACTTGCCCGGAGTTCTAGAGGGAGTCTGATTAAAAGGAACCTTAATGCCTATTCGCTCTAACGGAAACCATAAATATCGAAACATCATTTCTTTCCTATAATCTTCCATCTCTAAAACTTTTGCGAAAGTCCAATGATTGTGAATGATATAAATACTTGTCAGCTCATAATAATAATATATCTTTACAAAAATATTCTCAACCTTC
This sequence comes from Candidatus Omnitrophota bacterium, assembly GCA_028693815.1. NCBI lineage: Bacteria > Pseudomonadati > Candidatus Omnitrophota > Candidatus Omnitrophota bacterium. The sequence goes on along the minus strand of JAQUUP010000015.1, from coordinate 19,928 downwards.
TCGACCTTTTCAATCTTCTTCTTTTCTCCTCCTAAAAATGCGTAAAACGACTCGGAATAATATTTTACGTTCTTTTTTCCAAACGCATTTACTCTCAACTTAAAAATATAGAAATTATAAGAAGTCACCAGCAATACAACAACTAAGCATAGAAAGACATAGCTTCTTATTTTTTTACCTGGACAAGTTTTACACTTTAGCAAAATCAAGCCAAAAAAGAAACATAAAAAAAAGAAGGGAATCGTCCGCGATCCCATGGTTGATGCATATATTAACATGATAAAAACATTCAAAAACAACAACACATATTTAGCCTTAGAAATCAACTGTTCCCAAGAAAATAAAAGTAAAAAAATAGGAATAAAGTAAAAATTACACAATACGTGACCAAGAGCACTTGACCACGACAATATTCCTGCTTGTTTTCTCGCGACAGACGCACTTATCCATGCGTGGCGAGCATAGGCAATGCTCTTAGAATAATCAACTTCAAGATTGAAAATTTTATCATAAAAATGAAAAGACAGTCCGGCCAAGGCCAAGAGAGTAAAAATTAAAATAAAACCCCAAGCTATGTTCACTGAAAAAATTTCGCTTTCAGCAACCGTATATTTCTTCTTTTTCATAAAGACTTTCTTAGTTATCAAAAAGCCAGCAAATACAAAGAAAAAAAAGACAATAACTATAATTGTCGCTTGAGACTGAGTTTTATCAAAACGTGATTTAGCTGATATAAAATAAAAATTTAGAGAATATAACGCCCAAATCGTCAGCAACGAGGTAATCAGCAGAGATTTCTCCCGAACACCTCTAGTCGCCTGTTTTGTAGCCTTAATCCAATGTGGATCATTCCTCATAATATCGTAACTTTTTCGCGATTGATGCTTCCTTCTCAGAAACAGCCTTATTTCCATCACCTAAAATATCCTTAACCCTACGTGCATCTCTTACAAGAAGCTCTAAACCCCTATGTTCAAGTGATGCCGCCTGATCACTGCCATACATAGTCCTATCGAGAGTAACGTGCCTCTCGAGAACCACAGCGCCAGCGGCAACAGCCAAAATAGAGGGTAAAACCCCTCGCTCGTGCCCGCTATATCCTACCTCACATCCATATTTCTTTTTCAGCGTTTTTATTGCGTTTAAATTGCATTCCTCATCATCCGAAGGATAAGTAGAAACGCAATGAAGCAATGTATACACACAACCCTTCTTCTCAAAGACCTCCAAGGCTTTATCGATCATCCCCCAATCACTCATCCCGCAAGAAATGAACGTGTGTTTTTTCTCCTGCGCGATCATCTCTAACAAGTCATAGTGCGTCAACATCGCCGACGCGACTTTATTGTATTTTAAATCATACTGCTTTAAGAATTTCTGGCTTTCAAGATCCCATGCTGAAGCAAACCAGATAATGCCTTTTTCTTTACAATACCTGTCTATTTCATCATATTCTTCTTTTCCGAACTCCAATCCTTCTTTCTGCTCTCTTTGAGTGTTTCCCCAGGGACTTTCTCTAGGAGAATCCAGCAATTCTTTTGTATAGACAATATCAATCGTACGCTTTTGAAATTTTACTGCATCGCAACCGCATTCTTTTGCCATATCAATAAGTTTTTTTGCTATAGACAGGTCCCCGTTATGATTGATGCCGATCTCCGCAATAATAAAAATTTTTTCTTTTTCCCACATATAACTCTCCTTTTCCTTTTTCAACTTGCATTCCTCAACACATCTTTAAACAGACTGCACTACTCAGCCCTTTGTTTATTAACAACATCTGAATCATCAACCTTTTCTTTAACATTATGAACCGCGTTTCCTCTGCCTGTGGGCACACCCCAAAAATGACAATACGAACACAACGGAATATCCTTCCTTTTACCTTTCTTGTGCAATTCAAGCCACTTCATCCGTTGTTCGCCGTTCCAGATATCAAACAAACTTTGTTTATTTGCATCCCCGATCACTCCCAGCCGTTTGGGATCAAACCGCACACAGATCGAGACCTCCCCATTCCGATCAATCGCCATATGGTTTAAAAAATCCAGGCAGATACCCACCTCAGGCACCGTGGGCTCGGCCTTTTTATAATTAAAGCTTCCCATAGGGGCATGTAGAACACGCGACGCCATCACAAGCCCGAATTTTTCATACCGTTTGACATCAACATCTCCGTTAATTCTCAAGATGGCATACGGTTTCCTCTCGCCTTTTATTTTTAAGAACTTTTCGATGATTTCATACTGTTCATCCGCTTCCTCGTCATTTTCAAAAACAGAAATGGCCATCGTATCTACCACATCAATGATCTCATCGGCCTTTTCAACTAAAAGCTTTCCATTTGTATCAAAATTGGTGATCTGCCGAGCAAAAAGCTGTGCGGCTTCTTTAAACCGTGGATACAGCAGCGGCTCACCATTATTATGTAGTTGCACAACAATATTCTCCGGTAACTGAGCGGCAATTTTTTCAACAAGCACAAAATCCATATCGCCGTAATTCATGGCGATTTCCGGATAATCCTTATCGACCTTTCGACGTCCGCACATCCAGCATTCTTTATTGCATCTGCTGGTCAATTCAACGTTCACCGTTGTTAATCCATTAAAACATTTTTTCATTACAACTCCTTACATCATGACTATTTTATCGTCCAACCGCCATCAATAACAATAGACTGGCCCGTCATATAACTCGAGGCATCTGAAACAAGAAAAATAAATGTCCCGACCAGATCCTTAGGATGCCCAACCCTTTTTAATACTGTTTTTTCTTTAAGCCGTTCAATAAAAAAATCATTGTCGTCACTAACGCTGTTCTCTGTTTCCGTTTCTAGATTTGGAAACGCACCAGGCACAACAGCATTACATCGTATATTATATTTTCCCCAAAAAGAGGCAATATATCTTGTAAAAGCCAAAATACCGGATTTGTTGACGCCGTACGTGGCCGGATTCATAAAATCCGTTCCTTCATAAAGGCCGGGATCGGGCGAAACCGTGGCATACATCGAGCTGATATTAATAATACTTCCTGCCTTTTTCTTTTTGAATGTTTCCCCAATAATCTTTATAGTCAAGACACTCCAATATATGCCGCTTTCAAAAGCATTTTTCCATGTCTGATGATCTAAATTCTCGAACCAGGATTCTTTGGAATTGAACCCGGTTTTTTTACCAAGGTCATAAGCATTATTAATGATCGCGTCAATATCAAAATCTTGCGCAATGGTTTGCAGAAGCTTCTCTAACCCTTCCAGATCATACATATCTTGAAGAAAACCAGTCGCTCTTCCTGATCCATATTTTTCATTACATTGGCCAACAAAGGCCGTCACCTTTTTTGACCTGCCCAAAAGGATGACATTCCCACCAGCCTCAAGCATTGCCTCTGAGATATACTTGCCGAAAAATCCGGTTGCCCCTGTGATGAAAATCGTTTTTCCTGTTAGGTCAAAAAAGTTCGTCATTTTCTTATCCATTTTTCTGACACAGCCTATTCAGATAATATTCACAAATATCGATATCCTCTTCCTTATCGATCTGAAACGACTTCCAGAAGGGCATTTCATATATGCCGATCTTTCCGCCCAGCCGGTTACTGGTTTGACGCAGAATATCCTTTTTAAAAATATAGATCGAGCCGTTCTCCAAAAATCTGGGCTTGATATCCTGACGGCGCTGACGGTTACGGTAATCATATGTAATGCTTTGATAGTCCTCGCCCTGCTTTTCCCATACAAACCTGTCCTCTACTTTACAGCAGGAGAACAAAGAATCCAGATTTTCTCTGTTAAATTTTTCAAACGCATGATCAATGTCCAAACTTTCGCGAACCGGCGATGTCGCCTGTAAAAATACAACTATCTCAAAATCTATCTGTAAATCCTCTTCAATAACATTAATCGCATGTAACAACGCAGCTTCTGAAGTGGCTGTGTCTAATGATAACTCCTCCGGCCTTTTTATAACTTTCGCCCCTGCCTTCTCAGAAATTTCAGCTATTTTTTCATCATCAGTTGTTACAAAAACAGCCTCAATGCTTTTTGACTGAAGTGCCTGCTCAATCGACCACACAACCAGCGGCTTTCCTGCCACTTCAATAATATTCTTATTTTTGATTCCCTTGCTTCCTCCTCGCGCAGGGATAATAGCAACTGTTTTCATTTCCGTCCTCGAAAATAATTCTCAGCAGACATCGGTAAAAGGCTCACTATGAACCCTCGCTCTTCTTGAGTTAAGTATTTATAAAATAACACAACAAAATAACTTGCCATGCACAATACTGCAAACAAGGCAACCAAAACAATATTGCTTAAAAAATGTCGAAATATTACATACAATGTTAATGGTATAAAAACATATTTCAATCCATTTCCTAAAATTAAGAAAAATTCAGTCGAAGATGACCCCGTCTCCCTACAGGTCCAAATAGCAATAAATGGAATCCACAAAACTGTTCCTAAAAGATAACCAATAACCGCTGAATACAGACCCCACCAATGAATCGTCAGCACAATAAATAAAGTCGAAATAAGAACAACGCCCCAAACCCAAAATGCCATAAGCTTAAGCTTTCGCTCCATACCTGTCATAATCGAATTACTATAAGCAACCAGGGGCGCCAAAAGATTCCAAACAAACATAATCCGCAACAAAGGAAATAAGTGCTCATATTCAGCCGGCATCCAGAAGTGAAGAATTTCTCTGGAGAAAAGAAAACAAACGCTCAAGGCCGGCAAAAGAAAAAGAAACTGATACTTAAATCCGCACAAAAACAGCTTTTTTAATCTAACCTGATCCCCTCTTGCTTCTAAAGTGCTAGCAACAGGCATCACCGCGCTGTTTAAAAAACCTAACCCACTCTTTAAAAAACGAGGAATCTTCATAACTATCTCATAGCCTGTCATCGCAACAGGTCCTAAAAAAATGGCCACCATTAAACGAGGGGCGTTATGATAGAGCATGCTCGCGGGCTTTCCAGCAAACAAATATTTTGCCATCCCCCAGACTTTAGCCACCTCCTCTTTGTCGAACAAGACCCGAGCCCCAGACTGAGAAAAATCAAACACAAAAAATACCCCGTATGTCACAAAACGAAAAAATAAAGAAATAAGAAAAAAATATAAAATCATTTGAAAATTACTACCGCCGCTATTCAGATAAAAAAAGGTGCCCAGAGCATAGCTCAAATAAGTTACGATTTCAGTAATTTTTAAAACATCATATCGCTGCAACCCTTGAAAATAACCCATAAAGACAACTGAAGGAAAGACAAACAAATAAGATAAAAATACCCATCCCAAGACAGTAGATACTGAGCTTGCATACAACGCTGGAATCTTAAAAAGATCAACTAAAAAGCCTTTAAACAAAAAAGAAACAGCTAATAAAACAACACCTAAAGCAAGAAAAATCGCAAACGAAGAAATGGTTACTGAAAATAGACCCTGAACATTCTGCTCTTCTTTATATTTAGCCACATAACGCGCTACTCCACCCTGAAATCCCAACTCAAAAAGATTGATATAGCCATTCATTGTAAAAATATAAACAATAGCGATAAGGCCATACTGCTCAGCCCCCAATTTAATAATCATAAAAGGCAACAAAAACAACCCCGTCAAGCCAATAACAAAGGTTGATAGGCCGCAAAAAAATGTATTTTTAAAAATCAACTGCTTCAAAACCTCTCTCCCATCTTATCGAGAAATGCAAGACAATTATTAATGGCAGCTGCAGAATAGTAATTTCTAAAATATGTAAGCGCCTTTTCCTGATAAACACACAGCAATTCTGGATCGCGAACCAAACAGCAAACTTCTATAAAAGTAGTTTGAAATTCATAAATATCATTCAGTTGATACACAAGTCCTTCAAATACCTTACGCGACCCCTCCCACTCCAGAAATTCTTGAGCAATCGAATCATTAAACAAGATCACCGGCTTTCCCTGCAAAGACGGAATGGTCACCGTCGTTGACCCAAATGATAAGACAATATCAGCCTGCAACGATTCAGCATAAATCGGCTCATAGGTAATTATCCAATCATCATAATCAAACTCCTTCATAATCTCTTTGACTGCTTCATAATTATTTTGCGGATGAGGCTTAATAACCAATTGGGCTTGGGCTTGTTTCATTGCCTGCACAACCGCACTCAATGTCTTTTTAAACTCATCAGCTGTCAATGTACTATCCGTCTGAGCCGCATTTTCTGACCTACCAAATTTTCGAATTACAAAAAGCACTCGCAAATGCTCACCCTGCTTAGAGTGCTGTGTTTTCAAAAAATCAATCCATGAAGCATCATTGCCTGGATAACTTGAAAATTGTATTCGTTCATGAAATTGAGGATAACGGTCAATCGTTTCTTCTAAAGGAAAAGGATACCAATAATAACAAAATTCCGGCAACCCTTCCTCTTTGCCAAAATATAAGCTTTGAAACCCAGTGCTCCCAAACGTGCCATGCGGAAACAAGACAACCGGTTTTTTTTTCTCATAGGCATAAGACAAAAACTGATCCACGCCCGGCGCTGAAAAACTTCTTATCGGAAAAAAAACAATAGATGGATTAAGACAATCCAAATGTCCTTTGAGATCAATAAAAAGCTCACAGATCTTTTTACCGATTTTCCAAAAAATACGCTGAAATTTTCCACCAAGCGTATTAGGAGTATCCCATAATGATGTCCGATTCCACCGCCTAATTAACGGTTTTAAAATAGCAAAAGCAGGGCGCAGAATATCAGAAAGATCATACTCTCTGACACCAAGCTGCTTTAACGTAGAAGAATAAAACTGTGTTTCTCTAAGAATATTGTCTTTATTAAAAGAAAGATAAATCACCTGAACATCGACGTCCCAATCTCGCTTTTTAATCCCCCAAATCAATGGAACAAAAAAATCAAGCTCACTGGTGGCCTTTAAAACAAAAAATACAAAATGTTTCTTTGTTAACAAAGTCATAATAAAAACGCAGCTTCCCTTGTCTAGACTATTTTGATTTTAAATACCACTTTTTTAACAGTCTTATTTTGATCAAGTGAGCATCCTGGGCGATGAGCATCCCATGGAAAAAAGACTGTAAAGAATCTTTTGGCCACATAAATAGAAGAAAACGGCCCATTCGGCTTATAAAAATGAAAATCCCCTTGAATATCCGGACCTTGCGCAGGAATGAGGTGCTCCGTATTTATAACCTGCATCACTTCCCCACCACTCAACATCACTTGCACGTCAATATGGTGGTCGTGAGTTTCAAAAAAAAGTTCCTCATGAGGCTTAGTTTCATATTCCATGACCTTTGCAATCAAATCATCCCCAATAATTTTACGATCTCCCAACTCCAGATTAAGAAAATCATTCGCATTCAGAAACTCAACAATCTCCTTACTCCTTGGAATGCTCTCATATAAATTTAATCGATCTAAAGAATCAAATATCATGTATCCCCCTTATAAACATGGGCAACATCGGCCCGACTAACAGCCAAGCGAATCGCAGGCTCATCACCAATCGCTATAATGCAATGCCATTTCCCCTTAGGAATAAAAATAACATCTCCCTCTTTAACAACATGCTCCTTGCCTTCAATCTCCCATTTCCACTGCCCTCGCAAAATATACCACCATTCATTCCAATCCGGATGAAAATGTCGACGATTACCTTCTCCAGGCATCTGCGAGATCAACGTAGCTGAATTATTTTCTGTATTAACTAATCTATGACACCAAGACTGCGTGTTATCATAATTTTTAATGATATGATCAATGTTGATCAAAAATGTATTCTCTTGTTCAAAATTACTTTTATTGACTCCATCTTTTTTCAAGATCGTTGGCACATCCACCTCTGAACGCAAGCTTTCATTTTGATCATCACCATAATACTTAGGAATCTTATTCTGCTGGCTCATAGATCTATACACCATAGCCGCTTCAGCTAATTGAAAGTCTTCTTCATGGTCAATATCAATAGTAGATAATCCTGTAATCGGAAAAAAACCAATCTTACCTTTCTCTCCATGATACGCAAACCCTTTTTCCTTGATATTGCGTTTAAAGCTCTCATATGTCCACCCCATCAGCACGGTTGCATAAGAACACACTGCCGACATGGTCTGAGACGAGCGATGTGCCTCTTCATAAGAAAAATTAACAGATTCACCCTCATAAACACAAGCAATTTGATGCGGCACAACAGACACGCAAGTTTCATATTTTTTTTCAGTCATCATCACCACAAAATTCCGAATCTCCTCAGCCGTAATAAGCGGCGATGTTGGTAAAATCTGGACTAAAATATCTCCATCGGTATTTTGAATAAAATCATGCGCAAATTCATCATTATTCGTCTGATCGGTCGAAAATTTTTCATCTCGCTTATAAAAACTGATACCACTCTCCTGTGCTATTTGAGCAAAAATTTCCGCCTCGGAATTAATATAAATCTCATCAAAAACTCCGCTGTCCTTAGCCGTTTCGATACAATGACAGATCAATGGCTTTCCAGCGAGATACCTCAAATTCTTACGCGGCACTCGCTTGCTTCCTAATCGGGCGGGGATCATAGCAATTATTCTACTCATGAGTCCAACTTTCTATACGTTTGCCATTTCACTAAAAATTCCTGATACACTTTGTGAACTTCATCTTCAGTGATATTGTCGCACTTATGAAATTTACCAATATCTTCTCCGATAACCATCGTTAGATCCTTGCCAACACGTTTCTTATCTTTTTTTAAGTATTTAACAATCTCTTCGGCAGCAATAGTGCTTAAATCAAAATCCGGGTAATGGCCTTCATAAATTTTCTGAAACTCACCATATAAAGACTGCGACATCGCGCCTCTTTTCAAAGATAACAAATCCGCAAAAGACATCCCGACTAGTACGCCCTCTCCATGACACACCTCAAAATGACTAGCTGACTCTAACGCATGACCAAAACAATGTCCGTAATTTAATAGATTTCTTCTATCAGTATCAAATTCATCTTCTTCAAAATAAGATCGCTTAATATTCAACGTTGACCAAATAATATCTTTAAGCAATTGAGACTCATGCCCATCTTTTGCAAAAATATAAGTCTTTAATTTTTTATATCCCTCTTGATTAGACAACAAATGAAATTTGATTACCTCTCCAACGCCACTATTAAAATATTCCGGTGTAAGCGTTTTGCAAAAGGCTGAATCTATAAAAATACGGTCTGGAGGATAAAACGATCCGATCAAATTTTTACTATCTTTGAAATTAATAGATGTTTTCGACCCAATACAGCTATCCGCCTGAGCAAGCAATGTTGTTGGTAAAAAAATCCACTTCATGCCGCGATAAAGGGTTGAGGCGATAAACCCACTTATGTCCTGTAAAATTCCTCCGCCAATTGTGATCAAAACATCTTTACGCGTAAATTGGTGCTCAATGAGCCATGAATAATACTCAGCAAGTTTAATGTATTCTTTATTAGTTTCATGCGCCTCGATAACCAGAATCTTAGCCCCTTGCGTAAAGACATCAATTTCCTTCTGATAAATCTTATAAACATTTTCATCAATAAAATAAAATTCATTGCTGCAGGAAAACCCATCAAGCAGCATCTGCTTATTTTGCAAAATGGCATCAGCCATCTCCACATCATAATTTTTTACACGTGACTCTATTTTCATTGTATTATATATCCTCCATCGATAATTAATGACTGCCCTGTCATATAGGTGTTTAAATCAGAACACAAGAAAACAATTAGCTCCGCAACCTCCTTAGGATTGCCTAATCGTTTTAAAGGAACATGACTAATAATTCTTTTCTTTTGCTCATCACTTAAAATATTCTCAACCATATCTGTTTGTGTTGTCCCAGGGCAAACCGCATTAACCAATACATTAAACGGTGCCATATCAAGAGCGCAAGATCGAGTAAATCCCAACAGCCCTGCCTTAGACGCAGAATAAGCTCCAGAACCAGGTTTTGAGACCATCGCTGCAATAGAACTAACATTAACAATACGCCCGCCCTTTCTCTCTTTCATTCCTTTGGCCACTGCGTTACACAACACTGCCGCACCCCAAAGATTTACACGGCAAATTTTATCAAATGTTTCAGAGTCCATCTCTCCAACCGCTTGCAAAGAATGAATCCCAGCATTATTGACCAAAACATCAACTTTTTTCCCATCAAGAACCTTTATAAAAACCTCAACAGAGGCCTGATCAGTAAAATCAAGAGCATGCTGTTCAGCATCAGGAATCATGCCTTCAAAGCTGGTTAGCGCTGTTGCCGTTAAAATCAGATCTGCTCCAAGCTCATGAAACTTACGTGCCACAAATTGACCAATTCCTCGGCTTGCGCCGGTCACCAAAACTGTCTTATTATTAAAATCTAACGTACTCATTGAATAATAAACCCTCCGTCAACAACAAAATTCTGACCCGTTATATAAGAATTATGCGGCGAGCATAAAAACAATGCCCAGTGAGCAATTTCTTTAACATCAGCACAACGTTTAAGAGGAATTTGCTGAGCCAACTCCCTCATTCCCTCTTCACCTAAAACTTCGCGCGTTAATTCAGTATCTGTAAACCCCGGCGACAATGCATTCACCAAGATTTGATGCGGTGCCAAATCCAAGGCAGATGCCCGAGTTAACCCCAATATCCCTGATTTTGAAGATGAATAGCTCGCTCGCTTCGCCCTGGAAACTACTCCGAAAATTGAACTGATATTGAGAACTTTTCCTTTAATCCCCTGATCAATCATATGCCTAGAAAACTCTTTGATGAGCCAAGCACTTCCTTTCAAATTAACTTTAAAAATACGATCCCAATGCTCTTCTTTAAGTTGATCAATAGGCTCAATAATATTAATTCCTGCATTATTGATCAAAATATCAATACGATGATGAGATAAAATTGTTTCTAATGCCTGAGCGACGCTTTCATCCGAACAAAAATCCAACTGAACATATTTCGCACGATTATTCTTGTTTGGATCCTCCTTTTTGATACCGGTATAAATCACCGTTGCACCCTGATCGAGGAAGACTTCAACAATGGCACATCCAATGCCACGCGTTCCACCAGTCACTAAAACTGTAAGATTATTCAAACTATTGTTGAGCATAAACTTTTTCCACTAAGGTCATTAACTTTACCGCATCATCAATGCTGCCCACAGAAATATCTTTATTGTTGGCCACAGCGTCGACAAAAATTTCTAATTCAGTTTTCCAGGACGTATCCACATGATAAGCATGTTTTTCTTCATCCGTCCAACTAGCTGCCGGCGGAAGACTTCTGTTTTTGGCTACAGTCAAAATCTCATCCCCATAGCTGTTTGAACTTGTTTTCAATCCATTGATCGTCATATATCCGTGTTCCAAAAAAATCTCTAGCGAAAAAATATGACGCCATTGGGTCATCGTAGAATGTAAAGACGCAACCTGTCCTTCTTTATTATGAAAAATGGCAAAGACATTATCTTCAATATCCAGATGCCAATATAAATTCGATACAAGGGCCTTCACTTCGTCAAAATCCTTGCAGAACATTAAAAACAAATCCAGCATATGAATACCCTGGTCCAAAAAAATGCCACCGCCAGCCAAATCTTTTTTCGATCGCCAATTGCCAAAAAAAGTATCATCCACACTTTTCCCATATCGCCCACGCATCCATAAAACTTTACCATATTCCCCAGAATCAATAAGACTTTTAGCCTTGATCATACTTTCATGATGACGATGATTAAAACCAAACATCAACTTAGAATCCTTCGCTTTGTTTAATGCCTCGCGCATAGCGCAAACTTCCTCAAGGTCTCTTCCCGGAGGCTTTTCAGCAAATACATGCTTGCCTTGTTCTAAACTTTTAACAACATACTCTTTGATAAAATGATTCGGCGTGCTAATCACTACCGCATCAATATCAGGATTTGTAAAAATGTCATCGGGAAATCTCGCAATCGTTACATCTTCAGGAAACTCAACCCCTTCTGCAGCCTCATAGATTGACTTAACACAACATCCGTCCATCTCTGATAATGTTTCATAGCGAATTTTCCCCATCTTTCCATAGCCAACAATACCAAAATTAATTGTTTTACCCATCACGCTTCAAGCTCCTATCAATTTCAAGAATTTCTGAAAATCCTTTTTCAACAAAGTCTCTGGTGTTACTGGCCGAATGAGGCGTCATCAAGAATTTCTTATATCCGAGCTCTTTCAATTTTCCTGAATATGGCTCTTGCCAAAACACATCAAAAAATGCGCGGCATTTGCTTTGCGTCAATTTCTTATACAAAGCGCCTTCATTATACAAATCACCACGTGCCGTATTAGCCAGAATCACATCCTCTTTAACCCAAGATAATTTTTCTTCATCAAAAAAATTCTTAGTCTGATCATTCAATGGGATATGGATTGTAATGACATCCGCCTCTCGAATAAGTAGCTCAAGCTCATCCATAGAATTTTTCAACACATCAAATGACTGCATAGTCATGAACACTGATAATTTCTCAAATACCTTTCGTCCAATGTGCCCCATGCCGATCACCAGAGCCTTTCTATTTTTGAGAAAGACGCGCTTTTCTTTGGTCCAGCTTTCCGCATCTCCGCAAATATTGTCAAAGATCAATGACATAATCCCTAAAACAGTAAAGTTTGCCGTTCCTTCATAAACGATATCTTTAACAGCCTCCGCCGGAAAATGAATCGCCACATCCCTGCTTTTTAAATAATTAAAATCGACATTTTCTTGCCCTACGCCAAAACGGTAAACCGCTTTTAATTTCGGAAAAACTGAAAAATCAATTTTTTTTGCCCCCAACACAAGCAGCGATGCTTCATTCACATCATCCGTAATCACGAGCGGCGATTTCTTTAAAAAAGCATCAAATGTCTTTGTATTAAAGTAAGTTTTCATAAATCACCTTATCATGTAGACTTCCTTGCCAATAATAGAATCATTTATCCAATGGAGAATCAAGCTATGCAAGATTTCTAAAAATCCAAAAGCCTCAGTCTCAACCCAAAAATTAATATCTCCTTTCATGCGTAAAGGATTGTCACCTTTAAACCCTGAAAGTGTGATAACATGCATGCTCTTACGTCGCGCTTCATCGCAAGCGTTAACAATATTTTTCGATGAGCCACTGCTGCTAATAGCAATCAACACATCATCTTCAAATGCAAATGATTCAAGATACTTTTTAAAAACATTTTCATAACCATAATCATTAGAAAACGTTGTTATCATGGTCGCGCCACTTAAAGCCGTGGCACGAAGACCAGCATTTTTTGTTAGATCAATGGCCACATGCTCAGCTACTGAAGCAGACCCTCCATTGCCAATAAGATAAATACATTTGCCAGCCTTTCTTGTGTTCTCAAGAATATCTTTTGCCTTGGCCATATTCTCTAAATTTTCAGACCTGTCAACAAAAGCATCAAAAACTTTTTTCATATTCTCATAATATTCCATCAACATCTTTTGCCTCCTTAAAGAAAAGAATCACATATTATTAAGTTACAATTTTAATAAAAAACCGAAAAACAGAACTAGTTATTTCCACTGGCTTTCCATCAGGATCAGCGTTTTTAATACGCACCATGATTCTTTCCACCCATTCTTTGCTAAAATATTTTGAACTATTATCACGGCCCCCTTTCAGCTTTCGTATCCACTGGATAATTTTTCTTCCTAAAAATTTTCTAATAAAAGTCTTAATTATATTATTCCAAGCAAAAAAACGTACAGAAAAATTAATAGGAATGTTTTTCTTTTCAGAAGCCAATACACTCTCAACCTCACTGCATACGCGCTCTGAAGCCTGACCATCTAAAGCGCCAAAATAATCATAAATCATCGTATCTATTTCATGATTTTTTATATCTGCTCGACCTTCACGTAATGCACGAATGATATCAATCAATTCCTGTGGATTGTTAATAGGATGTGCCACCTTATATGTAGCTTCTGACCCAGTAAAAGTTTCTCCTAGCCAATTGATGGATAACACCGGAACATTCAGTAGCTTAGACTCCACAGCAGTGGAGCATTCCTTCTGAATCACAGCCAAAGCCGAATTAATCCACTCCAATGAAAATCCCTCACGAATAACTTTCACATTAGGCATGTCCTCAAAAACAATCTTATAAATATCGTCACGCTCAAAAGGATGCGGACGAACGATAATTTCTAAGTCAGGAAACGCCTTGGTCAGATACTCAATCGATTCAAAAATCGAAACACAGCCTTTCATGCTATTAATAAATCGCCAGCACCAATGAATCGACACTATTTCTTTTCTAAATGGCTTTTCAATTTCCGATACTGTATCTTTGGCATACCTTGGAAAAAGTAGGCCGTATCGCATGTTAATAAGAATAAACTTTCCTTTGCCTTTTTTCTCTAACGCCTTGCGCCATGGTTGAGCGCAAAAATCATAACGTGGACAACCTGTCGCCACAATTTCATCCTCAGCAAACAAACCCTGATCTATGATTGCCTTACGTTGCACATCACCCCACGTTATATAACGATCCACATGCTGTGCTAAAGAACGGGGAATGCGATCTACAAAATCATTTTGAATGTTATCAAATACTCCACCTTCAGTATCCAGCACCATTAATTTAATACCCATACTTTTACACCATAAACAATATGGCGTATTAGCAAAACGCGCATAATTCAAAATAATAATATCTGGGCGGATAATCGCAGAAGCAACAAATTGTTCATACATAGGAACCAAATAAGCCTCAAAACCACGGTGTGCCATCTGATAAGACAAAAGCGCTAGCCCTTGTAAATCTCGTAGTGGATTATCAACAATCAAAAAAACTTTTGGCTTTACATTTGTCATCTTAAACTCGCTCAATCGCTAACTCTGACCAATAAGTATTCTGATAATCATCAGATAGTTTCTTAAAATCCTGATAAATATTGTCTGAAACACGATCACGCACATAAGCCATCCTTTTATCTAACTCCTTGCGCTCATCGCTATTCTTTTCGCCTGGCTCCCAGCCGCAACGTTTATAAATTCCTAAACCAATACCGTCTGCAATTTTCGCCCTTGGAACGCGTTGTCTTTTCATTGCTTTTCGTGTAACCGACGTAACACGAGTCCCCAAACATTGACACATCTCATCTAAATATGGCTCTGGATCTAACACAAAAGATTCAAAAGGAACCGTAATAATCTTGGCCCCATACTGGTCTCTCACTTTCTTTCTTGTTTTATTTGTCCATTCGGAAACATGCTTGATAAATAAAGCCGCCTTTTCTACAGCATTAGCCTGATCAAATTCTTCTTCCCATCCTCGCGCCCAAAAAGGATAATCTTTTCCCTTGTAAAAATGATAAATAATAAAATCTCTCGGATTCCTTACAAGACGCTCCATATTTAACTCTTGTTGCCTAACCATATAAGCAGGATGCCTCACGCCCTCAATAAAAACAACGCGATCTCCCAATTGAGAAAAAATCGACTCAGACATACCTGTTAATAAATGCGTTGTCAATGTCAAAATAGGGTTCAACTCCCTGATCCTCCCAGGCACATGTTCATCCCCCTTCATAAACAATCGCTTAATATACCGCCACGGATACGCTGAAGAAAAAATACTGGACAAATCTCCAATACGAAAATTTACTTCACGGGACATCATCAAATTATAAAGCGCAAGATCCGTATGAAGTCCCACAGCAGCGCTCGCAGCATCAAGTTCAATCCTGCCAAGATAACGCATCATACAAATAAGCTCAATTTCATAAGAATACGTTAAAAGCTCCGCCTTATCCAAAGCAGCCACAATTGAAGCCAACATGGTTTTCCCGCAACCTGGCTGGCCATCAATAAAAACAATCTTATCTGCAAAAAAACCTTTACGACTTATTTCTATTGTATGAGACTGATCCACTGTTTCTGACATTATTTCATTTCTTTAATATACTTTATCTTTTTCAATTAACCCATTTTCTTTCGACAATATAATTTCCCATGAAGCCATCTCTATGCCCCGTTGCTTCATAACATCCCTAGCCTCACTTAATCCATCAGCCATAAAATTAAAAAGATTGGCTGTAGCTGATGCAGTAACACCTCCATGAACAATCCCCTCAGCTAAGTGTCCATACTTGCCTGCTCCTCCTGAAACAATTATTGGAACTTTCGAAAAACTGCTCGCCTTTTTAATTGTCTCTAAATCATAACCTTCACCTGTACCATCATTGTCCATTGAAGTTAAATATATCTCACCACATCCTAAGCCCTGTGCTTTTTCTATAGCTTGCTCTACCGTCATACCTGTAGCTTTAGAACCATTGGAAATATAAACCTCTGTCTTGTCTTGTGTCACAAAATAATCAATAGAGGCGACTATACACTGACTTCCGAAAATATTAACCAACGCCTTGACTAGCGCTGGATCTGTAGTTACAGGAGAATTTACCACAAGCTTATCTGCACCAGAATTCATGAGCAAGTATGCATCCTCTAATTTTCTGATCCCCCCGCCTGCTACAATAGGAATAAAGCATTGCTTACCTAATTCCATTATGTTTTCTGAAAACTGCTTAAAATTTTTATCTTCTCTGGCAACATTAAGAAGAATTAATTCATCTATGGAGTAAGCAATCGCATCGAAATTATAATGCTCACGTAGCCAATTCAAATCCCCTACTTTTTGAAGAGAAAAATTTCTACTCAGCATATAATTTCCGTTATCTGATAATAAAGTAAAAATTAAACGATTTTTTACCATAACTCTAATTCTTTCTTAATTTACAGAAATTCTTTAGCACTGCAAGCCCATTACTTTGACTTTTTTCAGGATGAAATTGAGTCCCAAAAATATTATTTTTTTCTATACTTACTGCAAACCTATCCCCATAGTCTACCCATCCAGAAACAGTCTGAACGTCATCACATAAAACTCTATAAGAATGAGCAAAATAAAAATCAGAATGTTCGCCCAAGTTTTCAAAAAGACCTAAAGAGGGCCTTTGAAAATAAACTGTATTGAAACCAATATGAGGAACTTTCAACAAAGGTGCTTCTGGAATACGCTTGACCTTACCATCTATCCATCCAAAACCCTTGGTAGCCCCACCCTCTTCACTTTCTTTTAGCAACAAGTGCATGCCTAGACAAATCCCAAGAACAGGCACTTTTCTTACTAAAACTGCTTCATTCAATGGGCTTAAAAGACCTTTAGCCTGTATATTTTTCATTGCCTCGCTAAAATAACCTACGCCAGGCAAAATAAGTTTTTCACTTGCTAAAACTTTCGATGGAGAATCTATAACCTTATTTTTGACTCCAATAAAATCCAAGGCATTTCGAACGGATCGAATATTACCCATTCCATAATCTACAATGGATATCATATTATTGTTTCCCATGATTAATGTGGATCTTCCTTTAATCTCCATTTACCTTCAATCTTCTCAAGAACATCTTTATTCGCGAACTTGTCAAGAACACCTTCAAACTCTTCTCTATTCATTTCAAAGTATTTTAAAAAATGTGGTGTTAATTCCTCCGGATATTCGCCATCATATCTTTTAATTAACGTGAGAGCTTGTTTTCTATCCAACGCCCCTCTTCGTATGTCGATACAAACATCGGAAGTAACTCTTCCAAAACCAAACTTAAGAAACATTATGTAAGCGTGTAAATCTTGTAAATAATCATCTAGTTGTGCAAAATTTGTGTAAGTTCCAACGCTTCTATCAGTTAAAGTCTTTAAGCCACAATGTTTCTTTGCAATTAAATAATGTTCATAAGGATTCCAGTTTTCATAATGAGACCAGTGTGTTGGGAAAAGGTCTACATCTTGCATTTCTTCATCTGTTGGAAGCAGCCACCACTTCAGATCATCCTTTGAAAACTCATCCAAATATTCAGTTGTATCATGCCCACTATAATAATAGTTAACCAAATAATCTCTGGTAATTTTTGGTGCCACTGATTGAGAAGTCACGCCTCCATATTCACTTTCACCTTCTTCGCCATACATAACAAAGGGAACGTTAAACTTGAAAGCTGTTTTAATGGTGACCGTACTTACACCTGTTACAAACGGAAGTTTAGGGCGTCCCTGCTCCTTAAATCCTCTTATTGCAAGCTTTTTGTACACTTGAAGGTTCGGTGTTATTAAAATATGATCAAATCCTGATCTTTGAAAATTTTCTAAATTTTTTCTTCCTAAATCAGTTTGTAGCTGAGGTACCAATGTTACGCATAAAGGATGCATCCCAAATTCATGCTTCAATTTCCATGCAACATATGAACCATCTTTGCCCCCACTACAAGGAACAAGCACATCCCAATTTGACCCATCATTACACCGATATTTATTGCATAACTCTTCTAAAGTTTTATACCTTTTTTTCCAATCTATACTTTCCTTTTTATTTCTCGCCCATTGACAAGCGCTACACACGCCATCTTCATTAAACGTAATTCGTGGACGAGTAGAGACATTCAGACATTCTTTACAATACTGCATACTATTTCCTCTCGCTATAATTCCATTTTGGCCAAAAATCTTTGATATCCCCATCTCGAAATAATATTTGCAATGAAAGTTGCGGATCTCGATTTGCAAGATAGAAATTCTTAACACGATTATAAGCATAATCTGTCACAACAACTGAATACAAGAATTCCCCTTTATACTTTTTCAAAGTTTTATTGTTTTTATTTTCAAGCCATTTTGGAATATCATATTTTAATACAATATTTCTTGGCTCTTTTCGCACATCTTTTCCTTCAAATAAATAATTTATATCCCTGCTTTCTAAGTATGATTCTAAAGCATCTATCATATCATCGCACTGCTTTTTTTCTTCCTTTTTCTTGGCTAAAACTCTCAATTCAGCACAAGCTACCTTCAAACACTCACCATAACACTGCGAAAGAAATATTGTTTTATATTTTCTAGACAGATTATCTCCAAGCTTCCCTGAACAAAGAAGCTCGTAGTTTTCTTTTTTATTAAAAAAACTTTTCAAAGAATTAATAGATTTGAAAAGCTCTTTTTCAGTTTCATCCATAAAATTATTATATATTGAACGCAATACTTTAGAATCTAAAATACTAGAATGAATGCCGAATATCCATTTATCAATGTTAATATCAAAATCAGCTAAAAACTTTTTAATTGGAGCCATTTCTACGGAACTATCAAAAATAGTTATAATAAGTGATAGACCCCTTAAATACAGGTAATCATCAAACGACATATCCTTTGTTCCAACAACAACTTTCTCGGGTTCGAATATTTTAATTCCATCTATTTCAGTAAAACATCGAGGAACCACTCTATAGCGCATATCGTAGTCATACTTTTGAGCACTTTCCTTAGAAGCCAATGGCGTTCCCCTCAGAGCCATCAGAGTATATATAACAATCCTCTCCACACTTGAATTCAGAACTGAAGATATCACCTCCAGAAAGCTACTTTTAGTTTCGCCAGGCAAATTTAAAATTAGCTCCGTAGAAGTGTTTTTGTCTATGGTTTCTGAAACTGTTTTTTGGAAATCTACAAACTTTTCAAATTCAATATTTTTACGGCCTATATTTTTTAGAACCTTTGGCGTAAGTGTTTGTAACGCAATTGAAGGACTAAATTTATACTTTAAAATAGAAGCTGTTTTGAGCAACTTATCAGGATCTTTTCCTGAATTAACATTAATAACTTTGGGCCAATCATATTTATCCTGGGTTTCTCTTATTATTTTAGCAATTTCAAAATCTTTTTCGAAAAGACCAAAATTCGTATTTGCTAAAAAAAGCCCTACATTATGCTGCGAAGAATACCGCTTTCCTAAATATTCCATATCTTTTCTAAAATATTCAGGCGATTGAAAAAGCATTTTACAATAATAGTCATCACTGGTAT
>JAQUUP010000014.1 GCA_028693815.1 Candidatus Omnitrophota bacterium | reverse complement strand
CTGTCTTAACAGGGAAGAAGCCTTTTATTTTACAAGGCGCAGGTGAGGCACTTTTATTTGGCGAAGAGGAAAAGATTTATACTTTTGAGCGTCGTGCTCAAAAAGAAGGACGCGGCGTGACAGTAGGACTGGAGATCGAGCTTAATTTACCTGAAAGTTTTTGCGACGATCCTTATATGCTGGGGAGGAAGATCGATCCTTTGGTTGTTGCAAAGCTTCCGTATGTTTCTTTTGCGCCAGATCAAGCTTATAAGCTTCCTGAGTTTAGTTTTGGCCCTTCATGGAGTGTTTCAACGCAGATCTATCTATGGCAGAAATTTCGAGATGGCTTGGGATTAATCGATGATGAGGTTCATTCCGTTCAGGTCAATTTGGGCATTCCTTCGACAAAATTTAGACAATGTGCCAAAGGAAATCTTTTAAAAGATATGCGATTGCTGATGCTGGCTGTTGTGTTGGCGTTTGTTAGCGATCAAAGAATCGTTAATAAAAAAACGGCTAAGGTTATTCAGCTGGATGACAAGATTAAGTTTGTTAATGGAAAGCGATATATTCGTATAGAATATGGATTTGCTGATATTGCTAATTTGTTTGAAATCAGTTATGTGTTACAGCGTCTTCACGCGGCGATCGTAGAATACCACAGCGTCTTTAGACCATTAAAATATGATGATTTGACTATTAATTCAAATTTTCCCCTAGCTGCGGTTTGGCAAGAAAACGGTATTTTAGAGCTTAAGCCGTTTTTATTAGAGTATTTATTAAGTAAAAAATTAGGTATTGATTTAAGAAGAGCAGATACGTTTTATAAGTTTATTTCCTGGAGGCAAATTTATTCTGATTATGTTGGGCAATTAAGGGATTTGCTTATTTCAACGGCAGAGGCATGCGATCAAGTGATCGGTAATAGCACAATAATTAAAACCTCCAGTCCTGTTAGCAAGATCGATCTAAAGCCTTCCATTGTTGTCCTAGATGTTCACGGGACGGTTTTTGAGCCGACATGGAAACTTGAGGTCGCGGATATTGCTCAGGGTTTAAGGCCGTGGTCTCGTCGCGTGGCTTTGGCATGGGTTGCGATCATTGCGCATTTATCAAGTCAAAAGATCAATGAGCAATTGTTTTTATTAGGCAAAGGTCAAAAGACACTAGCTGAGATTAATTCCTGGCGAAAGGAGCGAAGTCATTATTATCATTCGCAAGGGTATTCGCCAGGCTTAAAGACGTATGTGAGGGAATTTATTAAAGCGCTTTATGGTCGAGACATCCTCATTTTTATTCGTTCAGGCGCGCCTCAAGATCAGGTTCTTTGGCAGCTTGCACAAACAGGGCTCTTGGATGCTTACATTTCTCGAGATTATGTCTTAGCGGGGGAAAAGAAAAAAGGCATAACGCCGGCAGATACGTTGCGGGGCATTCATGTTCAATATCCTTTTTCTCGTATGATTTATTTTGATGACTGGATCGGTGGCGGAACATTTCTTAAGACGATCGACGCGCTTTATTTTGGGCTGCCACAAGGGCCGAGTCTTTATGGAAAAGAATTTCAGTTTAATAAAAGCATCCTTGTCAAAGACGGCGTGGATTATCTTTTGCACGGCTGGCGGGATTATCAGCGGATTTTAGAAATGATCTTGGCGTCTCACGCAGAGCAACACGAAGAGAAGCGGATCCCTATTGCGCAAGGCCCAGCGCAAGAAGTGCATGGCATTGTGCCTGCACAAAGGCCTAACAAGATTACATTGCATATTGATGTAGATAAGGATCTTAATGTTACCTATTCTAAGGTTGCGGATGATTCAAGAGTTTCTAGCCTTGATGGTAAGGCTAATTATGACAATTTGGTTCTTAAAAAGATCGTCACGATCAAAAATGTCCGCCTCATCACCCCGCAAAAATATATTGATCAATGTCTCCCTTCAAAACAACGTGATGCCTTAAATGTCTTATTAAGACAAAATCGCCGGTATACCCGCTACGGCGGCGTGACCGTGTCCTGGGACATGGACGTGGACAAGGATGTTTGGACAACAAATATCGATACGGTTTTTCTGATTTGCGCGGCGATCAAGCTTGGCATTTTCAAAAATAAAAATATTAAAAAATTTCTTGAAGTTGGCACTGGCGGAGGGCACATCGCTGCTTTTTCAGCTCGTGAGCTATTTGATATCTTTGAGAGTTTGACGGTCACGGATATTAGTATTTATGCGCTGCGTTGTGCCGCCAAAAATATCTTGGCCTATGCAAGCCCCAAGCTCAAGATCCATTTTTATTTGGGGCGCGGGATTAAGTCTATTGACGACTTCTTTGATGCGATCTTTATTAACCCGCCTTATCTTCCCGTTCCTGCCTGGCAGGGGAGGGATGCATGCGACGAAAACGATCCTTACCGCGGGCTTGACTTGGTCCGCGAGATCGTTTCCGACGGTGTTAAGAAACTCAATCCTGATAACCCTCAAGCGCTGCTTGTTATTAATATCTCTCATTTGGCAGAAAAAGCGCTTCGAGATTTTGTGGCTGAGCAAAAGGGAGCTTTTGTTTTAGAGGATCTCGGGTTTGACCGTAAGGTTCCTTTTAAATATGAGGGCGTTCCAACGGACTTGACGCAAGAGGAGATCGCCTTCTTGATCCAACAAGTTCCCGAAACGCTTCAAGTTCCTTTAAAGATTGTGGCGGTGGATGAGGCTTGGCGACAGTGGCTGGTTAAAGAGCACGGGTTGGAATATCGTCCTGATGCCGGGGCGGGCGAAGAGCCATATTGGCACACATTAAAAGTTTTTGTGATGCGTCGTGCATCCTCCTCATCCCTTCGCTACAGTTATAGCGATGCATTTATGAAAGCGTGGGATCTGCGTTCTGAGCGCGAGCGAAACGATGTATTTGTTGTCACAGAGATCTTTTATCCAGGATTTCAGAATTCGCTTTCAGGGCTTTTGTATTCTGCGGATGTTTATTCTACCGATTCAATCAAAAATCATCTTACCTATATGGGGATTGCTTTTGAGTGTGAGATACTCAGAAAACAGCAGCTTGCGATTGTAGATCTTGCGCGTGAGATTGCCCGAAAGACATGCCTACCGTACCAGCTTTATCAGCAAAAAAAAGATGAGAAAAAGATAAAAGAGAAAGCCAAAGCCATTATGGCGCTGAGGCAAGAACATTTATTTACTATTAAGGATTTTCAGAGAAAGATTTTTCTCGTTGCTCCAGACCATGTGTTTTTAAATGATTTCGCAAGGCTTATCTATGAACAAACCGAAGACTTTTTTGATAAGTTTGGGGTCTTGGCAAGGACTCAAGGCCTTGAAGGGTTTTGGTTTGATTTTAATGCTCGTTGGCAAAAGGGAGCCAAGCGTAGAACTGATATTAAATCATGGGTGGACACCAAGGTAGCGGGGGATAGCTCCCAGAAGACCCTTTCCTCGCCGGTGAATGCTTTACCTAAAACAAATGAAGAGGGCTTATACGAGGATCTATTATGTTGGCATGGTATTTCTGACGCATTGCCTGAGGACCCAAGAGCCATTAGGGCTGCGAAAAAAGATGCTGAAGAAGAATTCAACGGTGTTTCAGGTGAGGGCAAAACGTTATTTTCAAAGAAAGACTCTCAAAATATAGCAGAGAGTGTCTCTTTTAGAGAAGTGAAAGAAAGCATTAAAAAAAAGTTTCCAAAAAATCCTCTTGGGCGTCTTGCTCAACAGATTCACGGAAGGATGATCAACAAAGGGACTTCTAGGTTCGCAGGAAATGACTTTGATTGTTTTCCTCTCAAGCCCACTTTTATGTGCCGGTGCATTGTTGATGATGATTTTTTATCGGTTTTCTTTGTTGGACGCGCTAAAACATATCCTTTTTGTCTTGTGGAGTCCATTGACCCCATTTTTAAAATTCAATGGAAGGCTCAAGGAAATAAACCAGAAGTTGCGACTGATAAGCAGGAGAGCCTTGGGGATCTTCTTAGAGGGATTTCTTTTGTAGCGCTGAGGGCACAAGATCATTTTTACGCGCTTCAAGGTAGAGAGGGGCAGGAGTCAGAAGAAATTTTATATTATTTTGTTGACCTTAGATTTTATGATTTGCGTTGTTCAATAAACAGCATGCTTTCATTATCTGATGTGGATATGCCTGTTTCTTGGGTTTTTGAGTCCGCGCAAAGCTTTAAGGATGAGTTTATTTCTTGTGCTCAAAGAAAAATCCGGTCTTTCCGTCCTATTTTTGAACGAGAGCTTGAGCGTCTTTATAATTTAACAGGGGAAGAAATTATAGAAATTTCTAAGGAAGCCTTTAGTCTTTATGTAGGTCGGGAAGGGTGTTATCACGCTCAGCTTTTTAAAGGTTTTCTTTTTCCTAATGGGCAAAGGAGCCAACGTCAATATATAGGCTGTTTTCAAGCGGATCAGATGGGGCTGATCATTGATAAAGATAGGGTATCCTGGCAACCCACAAGGATCACCTTTGTTTTTTACAAGAAAGACGTGACGTTGGGCAATTTTGTCGAGATTGGCAGACAAAGCTTTGTTATGACGGACGGAATCTGGCAAAAAGAGATCAAAGAAAAGCGTCGTGTTAGACAAGAGATTAACAAGATAATTATTGAGGCTTATCAGAAAAGAAGTCGAACTAGGAATATTGAATCATTAACAGAGACCACTGTTGATCTAAGCTCTGGATATATGAGCCTCAATGATTTAAAGGAGGGATTTGCACCGAAAGGCCTTCCTTTTCCTGATGGAACAATCACGAGCCACAACTATCGTTTGGGCATTGGCGTCAATGTGCGAATATGTCAGCTAACAATCAAACCAACCGAACAAGGCATTGATTATGTGTTTGATGTAACTCGTACATGGGAAGCGGGAATAACGAGAGAAGTGAGAGAATCTTTTAGATTAAGTTATCAACTGAAGGCTTATCAAAAATATATTTTTAAAAGTAAAGAAAAGCACTCCTTTCGTTATTCATTGGAAGAAGCGAAGAAAGATTTGCCTGGTGTTTTACGCGATGTGCGAAATCGCCCTATTCATGAAGAATGTTGTTTGCAATTTTTTATCAAGCATCTTCTGGAGAGATGGGGGTGGAATTTCAAAGATTTGGCAACGGCCCTTGATGTTAGTTTTTATAGCGTACGTAAATGGGCGCATGCTGAGGTATTGATCTTAGATCCCAACATGGTTCAGATCTGGAAAAAAGTCTTTGATCTTAATCCTCTTTCTTTGGATGATTTGAATTCTATTAATAATAATATTTGGATGCCTCCAAATCCAATGACCCTTAGGGCATTGTTTCGTCGAATGTCGTTAACAGTCGTGAATCGACAGCATCTTAAGAGGGATGTTAATCGAGCTCGTCAGCTCTTGCCACGAGAAGACCTCAGTGCTCCTGATGTGAGTGTTTGCATTATGGCTTTATGGTTGCATGATGTAACAAAAGATCTGCCATGGACGCGATATATCCCAGAAAATCAGGTGATGTCAAAAGTGTTGAGGCTTCTTGTCCATCCTCAGGAGTCAGCAGATGTGGCTAAAGATTTCTTACGCGATCAGGGTTATCCAGATTGGTTTAACAAGAAAGTCTGTGACGCGATTATCAAGCATATGGGCCCCATCGCTGGAGGGCATGGTAATTTAGGTTTTATGGAAAATTTCCGTCAAACCAATTGGCAGAAAGTTTTTGATGCGCTTAAAGATTCTAGCGTAGATTTTCAACGCAAAAAACAATTATTAACCTATCTGCAAGCGATTAAAGAGAAACATCTTCAGCCGGACGATAAAAGCCCGGAAGATATGTTAGCGCGATTGACGCGCGATATGGATCTTTTAGATTTAGCGTCGATAGAGGGTGTTTTAAAGATCATTCATGATCGCCAAAACTCTAGTGCATTTTTTATCGACGGTATGCCAGAATCGATTGATCAGTCGTTTGAGTCAGCCTTGCAAAGCGCCCGAGAAGTTTTTCTGGATCTTTATACTGAAACAGCAAAAAAAGAACACCATCGGCTGAAGGATGTTTTATTAAATAAAAAAGAAGCTATTGTGAGCCAGGCTGTGAGCCAGGCACAAGAAGTTGACACGGATCGTGTGGTGAAGGGAGATAAAACAACGGCTTCTTCTAGCGTGAACACTGAGCGTAGAGGATCAGGTTCTGTTTTTTCGTCAGCCATTCTTCCAGCGATGCTGGTCTTAAGTTTGATTAGTTTGTCCGCGGCTGCTTGGCTGGGGATATCGGAGGTCAGCACCATAGACCACGCTGGATTTTTTGATCCGGTCACGTTGCAATGGTTGGCGGGCTTCTGGTCGGATCATGTGCTGACGTTGCTGTCAGGGGTATTTCCTAACGGGCCGGGGGAAATCTTTTGTTTTGTTCGTCAATTTTTTGATTCCGCCGAATCCCCTTCTCTTGTTTCTTTTTTAAGTTATTGTTCGGTGATTGCCGTAAGCATTCTTTCTGGCTTGTTTTATATATTTCGTCAACAGCGTTTCGCTACCTTTCAAGATAAATCAAGTTATCAAACGCAGGATCAGTTAGATTTGTCCGAGGGCAGGGAAGGCCCTTATATTTTTTTCTCTTTGATTCAGCCCTCCACGAAATTTATTAAGCATGATCACTTTGTTTATAGAACGTTTGATCGAGATTTTTTGTTCACCATTAGAGTTTTTAACCGAGTGACAGCGTTTTTAAGGCACACACAAAAGATTTTTCTTATTGATGTGGTGGATTTAAAACGTCAAAAGCACGTAGGTTATCTTGATGCGGTCTTTGATTTAACTACAGGGGTTGTTACCATTGATAAGGCTTACTCCGATTATCGGTTTTTAAAAAATTATGAGAATTCTTTGCGATCTATCCAGGAAGCTGGTTATCCTATTGATTTAGAAAAGAGTGATGTTAAAAAAAGAAAATCTTTTTTTAGCCCACGTGGTGAACTTTCTTATCCTCCGGGTATTCGCCTTAGTAAGCATTATCGTAATTCTAAAACAGACCAGCGTTATCAGCTGGCTAACAAGTTGTATGATTTAATATGCCAGATCGCTAAAGAAAACAAAATGTCTTTTTTGGAGATTATCCCTCTTCCTGAATTAGTTCAGAGTAGATATTATCAGACGAGGATCCCTCTGCCTAATACGACTCGAAGGACCCGGGATTTTCGAAAACGCATTATTTTTGATTTAACAAATTGCCCGGCGCCCCTTTTTTCTGACTTGGATAGCAAAGGTCATGAAGAAATAAATATTTCTGCAAAAGAAGACGATTCGTTGCCCCGCTTTAATTGTGTTACGCCTGATGGTCGGCGATTCAATAGTAAATTATTAAGAAATTTATTTATTATTTTTTCTTTAGCTAGTTTTTTCGTGTTCAGGGTATCTGCGCTATGGGTTTTGCAGAATGGATTTAATGAAGTAGTGGCATTCGCTACGCTTCCCTTTTTATTTGTAAGCCCTACAGATTTCTTTGCCATTGAGCTTAAAGATTATGACGGGTCGCCACCACAGGTCCAGACAATCGCTACCAAGCTACGGAACGCCCTTCTTCAGACTGGGAGACCTTTTGTCCAAAAAAAAGAAGTTGAAGCCCTCCCTTGGGATGAAATCGCCAATCGCATTCGAGAGCATGAGGGCCCTGTTATGACATGGCTTATTTTTGGTGGATTATTTAGAGCATGCATTAAAGACACGATCAAAGAGATCATTGATCTTTCCGTGGGATTAACAGGTCAGAAGACTACACGGATTATCCTGCCCCTTTTTGCTATGAATCATAGTTATCGATTTACATTTACGTCCGATTTAAGCGAATTTCGTGACTATCAGAGAGTTGATCAAATTCCAGGCCTTATTGCCGAGCATTCTAAAGATGGCTTGATCACAACAGGAGAGGAGCCCTCTCTTAATGCGGATGGGTATTATTTTTCGATTCGGGATGGCGCAGGACAGTGTCAAGTTGTGATTCGTCAAGATGGGAAGACTTTTCCCGTCGTGCTGAGCGAAGCGCCTTTGGCAAAACATCCTGAGGTTGTGTTAGATTTTGTCATGAGTCCTGAGTTCCTTGAGCCAGTTCTCAGGCAAGGTCACTTTCGCGCTTCTTCTGCGTTTCAAGTCAAGGAGATTACGAATAGCTTTAATCGATTAACTCTAAATCAAGAGGATCGTTTATGTATTTCTTCTTCTTTAAAAACGGAGTTGTCTGAGGAGTTGCCCCTTGCCGTTGTTTGGCGCGATGGCAATTTCTGTCTTGATCCTTATTCTGAGCAGAAAGCTCGAGAGCAATTGATGACGATGGCTGCTAATAAGTTGATGGAAGCTCTCCAGTCCTGGAGTAGAGAAGAAATATCTAATTTTTTGAGAGACCTTTTGATTGCCTATGTTCGAGACGTTGATGTGGTAAGTTTTTTTAGGTTGGTGAGGGATGATAAAGTGCTTTCCAACAGCATGGCCTTTGTTATTGAGCGGCATGAATTTAATCGGGCACCTTATTGCCGTGGAAGCCTGTGCGTGTCGGTTGCTGCCTTAAAACGATTAAGCGAACAGGACTTGGCGCGTCTTATTGGTCAGAATGCTTTAAGTCTTTTTTTATTTATTTTAAGGGGAAAAAAAGAGCCGAGTGAGGATGAGATTAAAGAAGAAGAGTATTTAAAAAAAGTTTATAGGGACTCTTTGAAGCAGTTTGGTTTTGGAAAAAAAGAAAAATCAGGAGGGATCCAGCCAAAAACTGACAAGGGTGTTCGTCGTTTATTTAACGAGAAAGATATTTTGAAGTATTTGAGCCATATTTATGAATCTTGGACCGATCCTAAGGCTGATCGCCGTGTTAATAGCGTGATTAATCGTCTTTTGCATCGTGTTGATTATTATATAGATTATGACATGTATGTTGAAGCTGTGTCTCTTTGGAGGCAGGGGATTCAGATTGGGATGAGACTTAAAGATAACGTTCCTTTCCAGAACGGCGAAATGACATGGATGTTGCGTAAAGGTTGCGAGCTGGCCTATCTTTTTCGTAATTTTCTGCAAAACCATACTGTTCTCCAGGACGAAACGAATTGCTGGAAATTTTATCTTGAGATGTCTTTGGGTCTTTTGAAAACATTTTGGGATTTTGTTGATATTATTCCAAGCCTTAAGGTAAACGGAGAATCGCAAGAAGACGTTGATGGCGAGGTTGATGTCTTGTGTATTGAAAAAAGAAATGAATTGTTTGTAGAGCATTTCAAAAGGGCGTTAACGCTTGTAAACAATTTGATGTATTCTTTTGCGACTTGGGTCGTTAACAGAAAGTGTGTGGATGAGGATTTTGAACTTTGGAATATGGAAAAGATGCAAGAACTTTCTTTGTATACTGCTGAAAAGCTTTGTCGGCATCAAGGAGCTTTGCCAGAAGAAGTGATGGTCTTGATCGCGCCGATCATGAATAGACAGAAAGTATTTCTTGAGAGGACGCTTGAAAAGTTGGCACAGATGGATTCCTTTTCTTCGCAAAAAGGCCTTTATTTGGAGAGGATGCAGCCCTTTATTGCGATCTCGTTTGAGATGTTGAATTCTTTTGACGTTAAGGAGAAAGAAAAATTATACCAAAATCTTTTTTATAACCTTAATAATTTTTTCCGAGAGCTACGTGAGTTTTATGAGAATTTGCAAGAGGGGGAAGAAAAACAGCGCTATCGTCAGCATTTAGAAAGCGTGGCTCAAAAGATTTTTGCTATGATGTCCCGGCCTGTCTTTATAAAACAAAATCCTACGACAAAAGTAAAGCTTGCTCTGACGGTCAATGTGATTTTTAATATATTAACAAAGGCTTATTTAGAACTTTCTAAGAATGCCAAAGTCTTAGAGCTTTGTAAGTTTGCTTTTTTGGGACTTAAGGAATACCGTGCACAGAAATATCCCCGCTCTTTCTCTGAGCAGGCAAGCATTACTTTCCAGCAGGCGGCTCATGTTTGGAGCAGGACTGGTGATTATCAGGAAGATGGTCTCGGGAGCGCTCAGGACTATCTTCGGGAAGTTATTTTTTTTGTTTTGGAAGACGAAAGTCAGAATAAAGTTTGTTTTAGTCAAGAACAACTTCAATTTCTTGAGGGGCTTAAAAATGAAATAGAATTTCAAGACCCTAGCCTTAAAGAATACCCGTATAGGATGGAGATTCTTAAAAAGGTTCGGGAGTTGTTTGGGTATGCCGTGGGTCCGTAATTAGGAGTGTTTTTGCTGGGAGAAGCTCTGTATTTTTTTTGTTTATTTTAGTTTTCCGTTATATTTCTTTTATGGTAAAAACAAGGATATCTTTGTTTCTGAGCTTATTTGCTTTGCTAGGGATGGGCCTAACACGCGTGACGGTTGACGATTTTTTGGTTTTTTAACCAGAGCAAGACGTTCATTATCTTTAAACTTTGCTGTTTCTTTTCTGAAATATTCCGATAGAATAATATTATCAATATTACTACTTATGAAAAATAAAATAAAAATTATCCTTCCTTATTTAGGTATTTTTGCACTTCTAGCACTTTGCTACAACACTGTTTTTCGTTATGATTATGCTCATCATGACGAATTAAACTTTTTTCTTTATGGAAAGAAGTTTATTATCCATTCGGTTAAAGATTTTGTGTTAGCCATGGGCCGTTTTATTGGGGCTTATATCGCGACATCGCTTAATTATCTTGTCAATTCCTTAGATGGGCTAAAGGTTGCTCGCTTTTTTATGGTTGTTCAGCTTTTTGTGGCGGCAAGCATTTTGATGTGTTGGTTTAAAAATAATTTTTTATCAAAGCGAGATGCGTTTATTTTAAGTGTTTTGATCTTCACGTTACCTTCTTTTGAGATTATGGCTTCTTTTGCAGCGGGATTTAACAACTCAACAGCTCTTTGGGTTGGGCTTTTATCAGGTATATGGGCACATAAAATTCCCATTGCTGGAAACTTCTTGAGTCGG
Source organism: Candidatus Omnitrophota bacterium (assembly GCA_028693815.1). Lineage (NCBI taxonomy): Bacteria > Pseudomonadati > Candidatus Omnitrophota > Candidatus Omnitrophota bacterium. Next base: position 34,476 of record JAQUUP010000014.1, on the reverse strand, counting down.
TTAAGGACAAGAGAGTTTGTTGTTTCTGTTGTTTTGTTTATTGCTGCATTAATGGTGTATCAGCCTTCGGCTGTTATTTTTTGGGTGATTCCTGCTTTTCTTATTCTTTTTTCCTCTTTAAGTGATTTTGAGAATACAAAACAACGTTTGATTAATTTCTTTGTGGCAGGATTTGGTTCTCTTGGGTTTTATTTTGTTATTTTGCAGAGTGTTAAAGGCAATCTTATGCAGCTTGAAGGCGCTTATAATCCGTATCATGTGACGACCGATTATTTTGGAAAAATACAGTGGTTTTTTTCTGAAGTTTTTGTTGTTTGTTTAAATTTTTGGAATGTTTTTCCAAAGAAAGATTATGCTCTTTTTTGGGGTGGGTTTATTTTTACATTAGCTTTGGGTGTTTTTTTATGGCGCATACAGAAAGCTCGCAAAGATAAGAATTTAAAAGAAGTTGGAGCTAAAATAGCATTATTGACTTGCATATTCTTTGTTTTGTTGTTGCTTAGTTTTTTGCCAAATCTTTTGTCGTCAGGAAATTCTTCCTTTTATCGTTGTTTGTCTGGACCAACGACAATTGTCTTAGGTGTAATGATATGGCTTATTTGGTGCTGGACGAAAATCATAAAGAAACATCAAAAGAATGTTTTTACATTTATTTTAATGGGGTTAATGATTTTCGGACTCTTAAAGGCTTGTAAAAATGTTTTTCGATATATTGTTTATCCGGGATTTATTCAGGTGGATGTGATGAAGAGTGTTTTGCGAAATAATTTCTATGAGTATGACAGAGTGCATATCATTCATTCAGAAAAAGATAAGTTACAAGCATATCAGGATGAGTTTGGATTTTTATCGGCAAACTTGATTCAGAACCGATTAGGGTTGGTATTTTGTGGTTATATTGAAACTTTAAAGGAGGACTTAAATGTCCTTGGGATTTTCTTTGATTATGAAAAGCAGGAGGCGGAGTACCTTTTTACCTATAAGAATGATTCAAAGAGGGGATTCGCGTTTAAGAAAGTTATTTCGAGCTCGCTAGCCGGAGAGCCTCTTTTGTTTGATCAGCCGACTATTGTAGTTGATATGACGAGGCTGTATAATCCAGGTGGCCCGCTAGAATATTTAAAATTACCTACGAAAAATTAAAAGGTTTGTGTCAAAACGGCAGTTAATGATTTTGCAATCATGGCTATTATAAAAAAAGAGAGAAGTATGAAAAAGATTTCAGCTTCTTTAGAGAAGTATTTTAACAGGACGATTGCCTTTTTTGTTAATAGGCATCCTTTGGTGCAGGGTGTTTTTACTTTGGGCTTGATTGTGAGTTGTTTGTATTTTGCTTATTCTCCGGCGTTACGACTTGGATACATTCATCATGATGACATATTGTTTTTTCTTAATCATTGGACATACAAAGCTTATGGATGTTTTTCTTTTAATTTTTCTTCTGGTCGTTTTGTTGGAGCTTTTATTCTTGAGTATGCGACTTTGATTGTTAACACTGTTGCGCAGCTAACATTGCTTCGTTATTTTACTTTTTTTATTCTAAGTATGTGTGCTTTGTTCCTAGTTCGCTGGTATCATCGTCGATTGTTAAGTTTTCAGGAATCTTTATTCTTTGTTTTGATTGTGTTTACGTTGCCGTATTTTGAGATTGTTGTTTCTTATGCTGGTATTTTCTTTCATGCCATTGCGTTGTTTATTTCTATTGGATCCGGATTTCTTGCCTATCAGTCTGCACAAAAAGTTTTTTCTTCAAAAATTCTAAAATATGCCTGGATATTCTTTTCTGTTTTTCTCTTTGTTTTAGCGTTATCGATTTATCAATCGGTTGCTGTTTTTTATTGGGCTCTTTTGGGGCCAGTGATCCTTTTTTCTAAAAAAGAGAATTTTGCGCGAGTTAAGAGGCAGATCATTTTTTATTATGGGATCGGGATGACATCGATGGTATTTTATGCAGGACTTCTCCAAATTGCCAAACAGTTTTTGTTGGCTTCTGCACAAAAAGGATATAATCCTTACGACATGTCTTTTTCGCTTTGGCAAAAATTGATTTGGTTTGCTCAAGAGCCGTTGGTCAATAGTTTAAATTTATGGAATGTTTATCCTAGCGTAGCGATTGCCATAGGTGTTTTAATTATTATTGTGGGCAGCCTGAGCTATTTTGGATTTGTTTTTTTTAGAGATTTAAAAGAAGAAGGATTTTTCGGCAAAGAGATATTTGTTCATTTTGCGTGGAGGGTAGGTGCGTTTGTTCCGCTTTTTTTTCTTTCTTTTTTGCCGAATTTACTTTGGCCTGGAAAGGCTCCTTTTTATCGTTGTTGCCTTGGGCCTGTTTTTTTGATTATGTGCCTTTTGTTTTGGAGTTTCAAGCAATGGATGGGTGTGTTTTCTTTGCCAAGAAAGAAAGTGCTTGCTGGGAGTATTTTACTTCTTATTGTTTTGATGGGAACATTTCTTTCGCAGAGAAATATTTATCAATTTATTGCTTATCCTAATCATGTTGAGTTTGAGTTTTTTAAAAAGCAATTGGCCAGCAAGAATCTTGATCGAGATCAGCAGATTTATTTAGTTCATCCTGGTTCTGGAGTTTTAAAAGAGCGTTATGATGAATTTGGTTTTCAGACAAGCAATGCTCCACAAGATCGATTTGGTTTTTTTGTTGGAGCCCTTCGCGATGTTTTAAGAAAAGAGTATTTTTTTATTGGAATAAAGTTTGATTTTGAAAAAGATCGATTTTTGTGTGCGATTGGCGATGAACAGAAAAGAAATCCTTTTGTGCTAAGTTTAGACATTCAATCAAGAACTCTAAAAGATATGGAAAAATTTCCAGAGAATTCCTTGGTCGTTGATACGACAACATTATATGGGCCAGGTGGCCCTTTAGAATATTTAAAAGCCAGTCCTGAGACCTCCGGCCTTCAGGATGATCTCTCGAGAAAGGAGCCTTAAAAAATGCCTCGAGAGATCAAAAACAATCTTAAAAAACCTGAATTGATTGCTCCGGCCGGAAATTGGCCGAGCTTAATCGCGGCCGTTCAAAATGGAGCTGACGGTGTATTTTTTGGCGTTAAGGGTTTAAACATGCGCAATCTTGCGAGTAATTTCGATCTTTTGGAAATTAAAAAGGTTATGGCGTTTTTGCGTGAATATAAAAAAAAGGGATATTTGACTCTTAATGTTGTTATTAAGAATGATGATATTTTAAAGGTTAAAAAAATTCTTGCTGAGGCAAAAAAAGCAAAGGTTGATGCGGTCATTTTATGGGACATGGCTGTTTTGTCTTTGGCTAAGCAGATGGGCTTAAAGGTTCATCTTTCGACACAGGCGAGCGTTTCCAACATAGAAGCAATAAAATTTTATACTCAACTTGGCGTTAAGCGCGTTGTTTTGGCAAGAGAATGCACCTTAGACGATATTAAGAAAATTACGTCACAGATTAAAAAGGAAAAAATTGATTGTGAGATTGAAACTTTTATTCATGGGGCAATGTGCGTTAGCATTTCTGGTCGATGTTTTATGTCCGAGCTTACTTTTGATAAGTCAGCAAATCGAGGAGAGTGCCTTCAGCCTTGCCGAAGAGAGTTTGTGATTAAAGATGTTGATAATGAGTCAGAGTATATTTTGGGTAAAGATTATGTGTTAAGCCCAAAAGATTTGTGCACGATTGATTTTATTGATGACTTGATTAAATCAGGAATCCATAGCCTTAAGATTGAAGGGCGTATGCGCTCGCCGGAATATATTGCAGTAACGTCAAATGTTTATCGTCGGGCGATTGATGCATATTTTAACAAGAAGCTAAATGCGTCGCTTAAAAAAGATCTAAGAAAAGAGCTCGCAGAAGTTTATAATCGAGGTTTTTCATCTGGATTTTATTTTGGCACACCGCAAGCGAAAGATATGAGCAAAGGTCTTGGGCACACATTTGAAAAAGTTTATGTTGGAGAAGTTAAGAAATTTTATAAGAATTTGAGTGTTGCTGATATTCGTGTTCGCACAGGAAGCATAAAAGAAGGCGATACCATCCTTTTTTTAGGAGAAAAAACACCTGCTTATCGTTGCAAAGTTTCTGAAATGCAAACTGATCATGAATCCATTCAAGAGGTCAAAAAAGGAGAGGCTGCTGGAATTAAGCTGCCCTTTATCGTCCGCCCAAAAGATAAAGTGTTTCTTTGGAAAAAGAAACAATTCTAATTAATTATCATCTTTTTGGGAAAAATTAAAGACCTGCCCTATAGGCGAAGATTTCTTTTAGATTTCGAGCTTTCTTTAATCGCACTTTAAACTTTATAAATTCTTAAAGAACAATTAAGATCAATGGTTGCAAAGGCGCGAATAGTTACCTTTCTGACATTACAGGGTTTTTATCTTGTTTAAAGTTAATCTAAAGTTTGCTTTAGAATGTAAGTTCTTTATTTCTATATATTTATAGATAATTAAAATTTCCTTATTTGTCACATGAGATTAATGAATATTTCACTTTCCTGATGTAATCTTTAGTTAAAGAAAAATGAGAAAGAGGGAAGTGTATGATATTCTTTAAAAAGAAATTTAAAAATGTTTTAGGTGAGATAATTTTGGCAATCTTTTTTTGTCTTCAAGTTTGCCCGAGTCCTGCGTACGCACAGGCAATTTTTAATTTACCCCAACCGGGAGCTATGGTTTTCTTAACACCTGAGTTTACGCCGATTATTTTTCAGGGCTTGCGCGTTTATCCAGAAAACCCACTTGAAATTGATTTTATTATTGATTCAGGAGATGAACGGCTTGATCGTCAAGGTCTCGAGGTTGAAACGCAAAAGCTTGTCCAATATTTTCTTGCGTCGATGACGATTCCCGAAAAAGATATCTGGGTTAATCTTTCGCCGTACGAAGAAGACCGCATTGTTGAAGATAGTCTACGTCAAACAATTATCGGTCGAGATCTTTTGGCTCAAGATTATTTGCTCAAACAAATTACTGCATCTTTGATTTATCCAGAAGATGAGCTAGGAAGAAAATTTTGGGATAAAGTTTACAAAGAAGCTTATAAGCAATATCAAACTACAGAGATTCCTGTTAACACGTTTAATAAAGTTTGGATTGTCCCTGAAAAAGCTGTTGTTTATGAAACAGAAAATGGTGTTGTGATTGGAGAAAGTCATCTTAAGGTTATGCTTGAGCAAGATTATTTAGCCTTGCATAATAATTTAAATAATAATGATATTGGCATTGCTTCGCGATCACAAGCAGAGACGCGAACGACAAATCAAGTGGCTTCTCAAATTGTTAAAGAAATTGTTTTACCTGCGATTGAAAAAGAGGTTAACGAAGGCAAGAACTTCAAACAGCTTCGTCAGATTTTTCATTCTTTAATTTTGGCTACATGGTTTAAGAAGGCCTTAAAGAATTCTATTTTGGCAAACGTTTATGCTGATCAAAGCAAAACCAAAGGTATTGATCTTGAAGATAAAAGCACAGTGGATAAAATTTATGATCTTTATCTTGAGGCATTTAAAAAAGGTGTTTATGATTTTGTTAAAGTTGAGCAGGATCCGCTAACAAAAAGAAATATTGCGCGCAAATATTTTTCAGGTGGATTTTTAAGTTCAGAATCCGATCAATGGATGGAGCGAAGAGATGCGAGTTACGCCTCATCGAACATGATTCAATCAAATTTTCAGAAACCTTTAATTGGAAAGATTCATCTTGCCCCTCAAATGGCGAGTTCTTCGTCTTTTTCTAAAAAGCCTACCAAGGGTCTTAGAAAATATTTAACGGCTGCAGCATTTGCAGTTTTTTTAAGTGTTTTTATGCCGTTTTCAAATGTGTTTGCCGGAAACCCAAATGTCATCCAGGGGGAGAAACACGGCCATAAAATTGAGATGGCTGAAGATGGAATGAACTATATTGTTGTTGATGGGAAATGGCAGGAGAATTCTGATCCGGCAAAATATACTTACTCTGGAATGGCTCAAGATGTTTTGGTTCATGCTGAAGATCTTGGTCTTGATGTTAAGGTCGGAACAAAAATCTATTATGATTTTATTGAGCGTATGGCCGAAATCAATGGAGCTAATAGCCCAGATTATACAGTATATCCTGGTGATACGATTTATATTCCAAGAGAGATTAATCAAATCTCGCCACAAAAAGCGCAATCTATTGCTCAAGAAGTTAGTGCAAAATACGGAAAATCAAATGAGGTTTCTTATGATCATTCTCAATCGCAATATGCGCAAGGTAATTTTCAAGATGGTGGTAATCAGACTAGCTATGAAAGCCAAGGTGGTGGGTATGGGCCAGAAGGTAATGGCAGTCTGCAAGGCAATCTTGATAGAAAGCCTATATATGGTGGAGATCCAGGAGACGATGATGATTTTGAGCCTGATCCTGATGATGATCAAGAGAGTTTTGAAAATTCAGAAGTTTATCAAAAATTCTTAGTGCAGAATCAAGATTTGATAAAAAGGATCGACAGTCTTCAAGCACATATTGATGATTTGGAAAAAACAATTGTTGAGATTGAAAACTTAAATTCAACAGAAGACGATCAACTCATCGCAGAGCTTCAAAGTCAGCTTAATGAGCTAAAAAAAGAAGAACGAAAAATTAGTTTTTCGTTTGAGAGAAAATGGGAAACAGAATTCAAGGTTAAAGATGACGAGAGTTACTGGGTGGGTAAGGGCGGTGATATTAAACTTAAGGCTTATATCGCGAATACCGGGCTTGGAGATATTACATTGACAGGAAAGCTTAAGCAAAATGGTAGTCTTCGCTATGGTTTATCTGATCAAAAGATGGATCTTCAAAGGCAGCTAACGATTCATGTGGATAACGTCTTTGGGCAACCTTATTGGATTGCAGGGCAATTAAATTGGGATAACAAAATGAATCCTTATGGTCTGGGCGTTGGCGTTCAATCTTTTAAATTTGGTGGCAACAAACAATTTTCTCTTACGCCTAGCCTTTGGTATTACTCAGCGGATGTTGTTAAGGAAATTCAAGGAGAGGGCGTTAGAGTGACAGCTCGGGCTCAGCAGCCTTCATATCTGCCAACTGGAGTCTTAGATTGGAAGTTTAGCAATGGCGCAAGCCTTTCTTGGATGAGCGAAGGATATTTTACAAGCGGCATGTACACCGATGGTGAACTAAGCGATATTCAACATACTTTGAAATATAAAAATAAAGGATGGGATCTTCGTTTGATTCGGGGACACCAAAACCCTTCGATAATAAAAGATTTAACACGTCTTTCTCAAGAGCCTGGGCCATATCGTGCGTATGTTGGCAAGACTTGGAAAGTCAATGGACAAAAAATTGGCGTTAGTGGATATTGGGCCTTTGATGATCATTTTAAGACTCAGGGTGGAAAAATTTATGTAAATCTTTCAGGGCCTTTGAACTATGACAGCTGGAAAGCAGGTCAGTCTAATAGCGATAAATATTCAGGGATTGCTTTTTCTTCTACTGTTGATATTGTTCAAACAGGCAATACATTTTTTGAAACAGGATCTCCAACAGGTGCTGTTGGCGATGTGGCGGTAGGTGGGAACATAGGCAATCTTTATGTTGGATTTACTGGTGATTATGCAGCCTCTGGTGGTGATTTAGGGTCAATGAAAGGATATTTTACAAATCCTGCTTTAGAGCTAGAATATACGCTTCCTTTAGATGGTGCAGTTGACAATATTCATGCAGGCGTTCGAAATGGTCAGCTAAGAGCCGGAGTAACATTTTTAGATCTTGATATTTCAAGCGACGGACGTTTTAATATTGAACAACTTAACGTTAATGCCTGGAGCTTGTCTGATAGTGACAGCTCATCCACTAAGAGACTTATCCCAGAATTTAATGCCGTTGCAACATATGCTTTATCGGACAAGGTTTTTTTACAGGCTGAACCAACGGCTATCTATAGCCAAGATAAACTTCATTTAGCTGGTGCCTTGAGTTTGATGTATAAAAATTATGGTATCGAAGGCGCTAAAACTTTTGGCCCAGATAATTATTCTGCGTATTCTATGGGATACTTACCTTATCCGTATGATTTTCGCATCGGTCCAGTTATTAATTTTCATAATACTTCATTTGGGGCTTACTACAGTAAAGATCATTCTGGTCAGGATTTCTTTGGTGCCCGTGTCAAGGTTAATATTAATACACGTGATGGTAGGTCAAAAAAAGGGGAAAAAAGATACAAGCCAGGTAATGGAGAGCCAATCGATGCGTTTAAAAAACAAAAAAAAGATAACAGAAGAGACAAGATTGAATCTGCGTCATCATCTCTTTTAAGCCGAGAAAATTTATTTGGAGAAAGTCAATTGTCGTTGTGGAAAGAATTTAAATCTAAAATTAATGAGCCGTATCTTTTTTATATTAGTGCTGCAGGATCCAAGAATGCTGTTTTTCAAGAAGTTAAAGATCGGATTAGCGATTTAGTAAAAGATCATAAGAATCAAGCAGTGTATATTTGTTTAAAGGTCGAAGTGTCAGGAGGGGTTCGCCATGTTGCGACTGTTGATTATCTTTCTGTTTTCGAAAAAAATAATTATGAGAATTTGAAAGATCTTTTAAGCGGTGCGGAAACGATGCAGAATAAGCACATGTTTTTTGTTGAACTAACTCATGCAAATACGATAAACAATAGTTCCATTATTCTTGGTAATTTTTATTTAAGTTCTCAAGAGGAGAATAAATTACAAAAAAACGGTTTTGGCACGCAAGTTTTTAATAATTTTGCTGGCATCATCAAGAAAGAAATCCCCAATTGTGTAATCCAAACATTTGATACAAGCGAGAATTTATGGACAACACGGCGATTTGAAGAAAATTTTGATCGTGTATTTCTTAGCGATAGTTATCTCTTGGCAGGTATTACACGAAATCCTCAAATCAATGCTCGGGATATTAAGATAGAATCAATAGAAAATTTAGCGATTGAATCATTTAAAAAATCTCGTGTAAGTTCTGTTCTTGACGAAAAGTACAAAGAATTTCCGATGCATACGCTTAAAAAGCAAAAATTTAACGAGGAACCGGACGTAATGAATAAGTCTGATGTAGACGATATTATTAAGCAATATATGATTGAAATTCGAAAACCAGAGAATTTCAAGGATTTAGCTTTTCTTTTTGAAGATTGGCTTCCTGAAGAAGATTTTCTTAAAAAACATTCTTTTTTATATAATTTTGTTCCTTGGCGAAATCGCTTAGGAATTACGAAATGGAGCGAGCAAATCGCAGATGTTATTTATCAAAGATTTCTTGAAGCTTTTAATCGCGAGCAAGATGAGTTGAGCGTAATCTATGATGGAAAGAATGGAAACCGTGTAAAACGCCAAGAGCTTCGAAAAAAGAATGCAGATCAAGTAGCTCTTGCTCATAATATTGAGGTTGAAGTTGAGGTTGCCGGTGCACCAGAAAGTAAAATACAAGGAAACATGCCGAAGAAAGATTTAGGTGAAATTTCTAAGTCTAGAGTTAATGAAATTGTATCAGATGATAATTTGCAAACATATGGTCTTTCATTTGTTTCAGAAAATCAGTCAGGCAAAAATAAAACGGAAAAGCGTATTGATCATAAAGGTAGAGAGTATTTTGTTCAAACTTTAATTAGGCTTGCTGATATTGAGAAATATCTAGAAAAAGGAACTCAAGGCGGCATGCAATATTTAACGCCTGGTCCATGGTTTAAAATCTTAAATTCTTCAACGATGAAAACAGCGTCTGGATTTTTAATTGGGATTGAAACTCAGCGTGAAGAAGGAGACAAAAAGCTTCAAGGTTTTGCCTATGTTAAGAGAATTGCTCTTGGCGTTAAAGACGGTAAGGTTAATTTTTCCTCTTCTAGCAAAAAAAAGGTTTATATCTTAGAATTATTAGGCGACAGAGAACTTTTAGATCAATCTGAGACCTGGAGTGAAACTGTTTTAGCTGAACTTATAAGAATAAACTCTGAAGACAAAGATATACAAAAGGACGCCAAAGGTATTATTTTTATCTATACGGGCAGTCTTTCTGATAAATCTACAAAAATAGACATGTTGCAAACGTTTTTAAAATCTCAAGGTTTTATTGATTTAGATTTAACAGGATTACCTTCTGATTTTGCTTCTCGGGTAAGACCTAGAAGTCCTTTTCAATTGTCTAAGGATGCGGCTGAGAGATTTTATCGAGGACACAAACCAAGAGTTAGCTCGAGCGCGATCAAAGGTGGAATTGATCTAAGAAACGCAAATTATTTGAGCACTCAAAGTACATCAACTCCTATTTTACGTGTCCCTCAAAATGAACAGTTTATTAATTTATACAATGCCCAAGGCTTTGTCCCAATTATTATCAATATTGCTCCTTTGATAAATTTTAATTTATATTCTTTCTTGAATTTTAGCAGCATAATTCAATTAGCGACTCGATGAAATTTGCACAAAAAATATTTTTTTTACTTATTTTCCTCTTTTGTTTTACTTTGATAAGTTTTGCAGCTGAGGATGTTTCGCCTAGTCACGATTCCGATCTGGAAATGTGTTATGACGAAGTTTTAGATTTGCGTTTTTCTTGCGAATCGGATTGGATATATCAGGCACAAGGAGAAACTATTTTTCTTGTTATCTCTGAAGACCCCGCTGTTACTTTAACGCTGACACGTAGTGAGTCTTGGATTAAATTTTTAAATCAGTTAGATCGAAAGGTTTTACAAGAAATTGGCCATTATTCTGATGGTTTTGCAACAGAAGAGTGCATGGTTGCTTCCCAAAAAGCAGTTAAAGTTAAAGCCTTTTCACAAGAGTATGAAGATATTCGTCTTTTAGATTACTATTTTATGAATGATGGATATCTTTATAGTGTTTTGTTTTCTGTTGATCCCAAAGAGCGCTGGGATGATTATAAATTTCTCATTCAAGACGTTGTTAATAGTTTTGAGCCATTTTCCTCTAGTAGAGATAAATTTTCTATCTGAATTCACAAAAAGTTTTCATTTCTTCCATGTTTCCTGCACATCAATTTTGTATAATTTATTTAAAAGCAAAGCTTTAGAATATATTAATCCCTGTTATGAATGAGATATTATAAATGAATTTTAATGCCGAAGGACAAAAAAAGATCTTCGGAGCGCCAAGAGGATTATGTTTTGATCAAGGAATTTTGAATCATCTTTTTAATGATTCATCTCGCCGAACAAAAAGTTTTTTTTCTCGCCAGTCAGCTAGACCATGGTTTAAAATTGTATGTGTTTTAGTTCTATTTTTCTTTTTTGATAGTTGTCTTTTACCAGACATTGTGCGTGTTTCTAAGGCTTACGCCAATCCGCAGGTATCGGTGCCTGCATCGAATCTACTTATGCCGTCATTTCCGTTTTCTCGTCCTTCTCTCCGGGCAATCCAAATTAATCCAGAAAATCCTTTTGAAATTGATTTTCTTATTGACACAGAAGACAAAAGAGCTGTGCGTGAAAGGGAAGCTAAGAGTCTTGTTGAGTATTTTCTCGCTGTTTTAACGATTCCCGAGAAAGATCTCTGGGTAAACCTTTCACCTTATGAAGAAGATCGCATCATTCCGGAACCTTTAAGTCAAACAAGGGTTGGAAATGATCTTTTAGCGCAAGATCAGCTTTTAAAGCAGCTAACAGCTTCTTTGACATATCCTGAAAAAGATTTAGGAAAGGTTTTTTGGGAGCGTTTATATTCAAAAGTGTACGAAAAATACCAAACAACCGACATCCCGGTAAATACATTTAACAAAGTATGGATTGTTCCCGATCGTGCTGTTGTTTATGAGTTTAACAATACAGCATTTATTGCTGATAGTCATCTAAAGGTGATGCTTGAGCAAGATTATTTGTCCTTAAATAAAAATAGAGAAATTGAGGTTCATAATATTGGTAATGAAAAGTATGAAGAGATTAGCTCTATTTCTTCGCAGATTGCCAAAGAAGTGATTCTTCCGGAAATTGAAAAGGAAATCAACGAGGGGAGGCATTTTGCGCCTTTACGACAGATTTATCATTCTCTTATTTTGGCCATTTGGTTTAAGCAAAAACTTCGAAAGAGTCTCCTTAATCAAATCTATGCTGATCAAAGCAAAATTAAGGGAATTGACTCTATTGGAAAAGAGGCCCATAAGGAAATTTATAATCAGTATTTAGAATTCTTTAAACAAGGTGCTTATAATTATATTCGAATTGAAAAAGATAAGAATCTTGGACGATATATTCCGCGACAGTATTTTTCAGGCGGTTTTGATATCGGGCAAACACGAAGATGGCTTAAAACAATTTCAATTACAGCACCAAGCATTGTTTCTCTTATTGAAAAGCTTAACGGTGTTTTAACTTATCTTAAAGTTAAACTTAACCCTTTGATGCCATCTTTTAAGAATGCAGCAGAACATCATTCTTTAGACGCAAAACCTATTATTGAGATTGAAAACTCTGTACCTGTTTCAGTCAAGGCAGCTTCACCTGTTGCTGTCACACAAAAAATATTTCCTAGTTCTTTTAGTCAGGTTTGGAAAAGAGGCACTTTCTTTTTAATGATAATGTTCTTGCCGTTCTTTAGCGCTCCACTGGGTTTAGTGACAGATCAAAATGAAAAAGCCAAGATCGAAGTTGTTGATGAGACAAAAACATTAAAGCTTGGGGATAAGCTTTCTGTTGAAGATCAGCAGATAATCAAGGCCATCAAGGAAACTATTACACTTGAGGATATTGAGTCTTTAGATGGAAAGACCAACCCTCAAACAGGCCAGAAATATAAAATCGATAAAGAATATTTTCGTCGTAATTTTAATAAAAATCTTAAAGTAAACACATATGCTTGGGATTCACAAACGATGGTTATTGCTTATCAGTTAAAACATGGCCTTTTTCAGGATGGCGTAATTGGGCCAGAAGTAAAGAAATCTATTTTTTCTAAAAACATTATTAGCTCTGATGGCCCAGACCCAGAAGATGAAATTCAAGGGAGTTCTGTTTCTAACGGTGCAAGCTCTGGTCATCACCTTGCCTCAGAGCCTGTTAGCCAGAATACAATAGAGAGCATTGATTTAAAACAAGATATAGCTGTAAGCGTGCAAGATACAGCTCGAACAGAAGAACCTTCTTCTGGCTCATCACAACAAGCGAAAGAAAAATCTAGTTGGCGAGATCAACTAAGCAATTTTATTAACTGGTTTATCATTATTTTTTCAGCCGGTCTTCACAGCACTGTTGTTTTTGGGCGTAAAGAGCTAAAAGTTAAGCATAGTTTCTTAAAGTTTTTCAATCAATACCTTAAAGGTGGAGACAGACATCCATTTAAATCAGTAAACCGAACATCTGTTATTCCTTTTTTGAGTCGATGCTTAGACATCCTTGCTCGCCAAGTCTATGATGAAATTGATGTCACGATTAAAATGAGTGATCGTGTTAGTAAAAAGTATAATAAAAATGATCTTTTGGCCAAGGCCATTCTAGATTTGATTAAAAATAATGATTTAGTTGTTTTTTCAAATTCAGAAAGACCGATTCAGCTTGAGTATAAGTCCTCAGAGATCGAAGGACGCAATATTCATCTTCATTTTCAAATTCCTAAAGAAGCTCCAAATTGTGTGCGTAAAGGTGATATTGTTAATTTGAAATATCGTAATCGATCTGGCAAGATTTCAACAGTTTCTATCCCCCTTGTTCACAGCGCCACCGATGAGCTTTCGATTTATTGGGGCAATCTTCTTGATAAAAAAACAGAACTATCAAAAAGTCAGATTGAGACCTTGATAAAGAAAGTTCATCGTTTTGAGAAAACATCGGAGGCAGATTTAAGCCATTTTAATCGAGATATGATCGCAGCTTATAATGATATCCGAGATTTATCTATTCGCACAGCACAAGTTTTAAAACAACAGGATAACGCTCAAAATGAGCTTGAGTATTTTATTAGTCTCGCAAGACGCAGCAATCGATTCAGATTTTTAATGGGTCTAAGTTCTATTATGTATCGTTTACGTATCTGGTTTTTGCCAAGGGAAGACAGCTTAAATCGACGTTTAGGACACTTTAGGATTGATAAGCTTGCTCGCATTGGTTCGGGAACAGAGTACTGCTTGAATCGTATGCGCAATTTGGCTATGCCAATGATTTCAGAATTTAGTTTTTTTAAGAAGCAAACACAAGATTTTGTTGATCAAAATATTGTAGAGAAAAAAATCGAGCAACAAGAGTCTTTGGTCGCTGAAAATACGCGAAACTGGCTGTCTCATATCTTTTCTAGAGAGAATCCAAAAAACCATAGTATTGTTGGACGAGATCTTGTTAGACGACATCAAAAAATTGTTGAGTTTCTATTAGTTTTAGTGGCTGGTTTCTCACTCTTGACAGGTTTAGGTACAATCAAATGGGGGCTGGCATTTTGGGCTTTTTTACGTTTTGTTGTTTTTTATGCCTGGCTTCCTTGGCATATTGAAAAGAAAGTTAAGAAAGAATTTAATTTTTATGAAAATCAAATTAACCAGATTGATGAAGATTTTCAAAGGGATGATTTTCTTAATAGTTCTCAATACATTTCTTTTCTTGAAACGGATGAAAAACAAAAATCTCAAAAACAAAAATTTTTAGATTTTTTAGGCAGTCATATTTTAAATAACATCAAACCTTCTCGTTTTATTTTGCGCGCTAAAAAGTTTTTTGATGTCACGGCCGTTGCCCGACCCAAAGAAGTCGAATTAAGCTTAAAGCTCGAAACACATTTAAATCGAAAAAGTAAAGTTTCCAAAGAAGCACGACAGGCTCTTGAAAAATCTATTAAACAAGGAGCGATACGTTTTAGTTTTAGCGATGGGTCAATGATTCTTCCTGAGAACATCAACGTTTCTGTCATATCATCAAGGTTTTTTGTTAAAATCAAAAGACCTTTTAATGGATCTCAAACGGAAAAACTTGAGATTTATTTCTCGGGTGAAGAAAAGCCTGCTGTTATTGATATTGAAAAAGATATTGCCCGCAACTTTATTAATATTTGGCAAAAGTATTTAGATTCAGAAGATTTTAAGAATTTTGAAGTACTAAATTCTATTATATCTTTTTCTCGGGCTTTTAGGCGCGATGGTGAGTTTGAGTTTGAGAAATTTCGTGAAAATGCAAAACTTTCAAGAAAAATTAGCCGCCTTGCACTTGAAACCTGGGAAAAGATTAAAGATATTGAAGGCATGCCTTCCAAATATGTAGAATATTTTTGGCTTCTAAAATTTTACGAAAATGACGTAAGAAATAGCATGGGTGAGTTTTCAACGGCAGATACCTATAAAGGATTTTTTTATGAAGATAGCCATGCCTATGGGCATCGTTATCGATTTTCTCCTGCAACAGCATTGCGCAATGTTTTTGCTTTTTGGTTTTATTATACGTGGGCAAGATACAACCTTTTAAAATCAATCAAGAAGCATGAGAATGCCACCAAAGACCTTGGCCAAATTGAGGAGGAGATCTTAAATCTTCCGAAATTAAAACAAGCTTCAAAAAAGAAAAGAATGTTTAATAATGTTCAACGTATTTTCTTTTCATATCAATTCCCTAAAGAAAATAGTATTATCGCAGGTGAGCTTTACGGTCGCATGGAGCGGATGTGGCAGATGATGGCAAACATTGCTTTGATGACGATTGCTTTTTTTGTTCCCTATTTTGAATTTATTACGCAGACAATTCCAATTGATCGAATCTTCGTTGTTTTGGTTGCTATTGTTTATTGGGTTATGCCTCTTCAGGCTCATAATCAGCTTCGACGGGATTATTTAAATTTTATTAAGGAAGCATCGCTTAAAGCGCGCACAAAAGCAAAACATTCTGCGGCTAATATTTGGCACAACATTCGGACAATTTTTTGGAGAATGAACAATGTTTATTTTTATATGTTCTATTTCTTAGGCCTTATTTATGATGCTCGCATTATTTTTGGTCTATTTATTTATCTGCAGATAGAATCTTTGCTAACGCGTCCAAAGAATGGATTTAATGGCAATGGATATAGTAACGTCTTAGATGCATCACAAGCTTTAGATAAAACAACGTTTGATTTCTCACAAAAAGAAAATGTCGTGGATTTAAAACCACAAGGACAGCCTTCAAAATCCTCATCAAATATTCAGAGCAAGCCTTTAAGCCAAAAAGGGGGGATTGATTTGAATAAGGCATCTTTTCAAGTCGAGATTATTGAAGGCCCAGACTATTTGAGACCAGCTGTACCGATGATCAACTTTCCATTAAATAATTTTCAAGGTTTTGATTTCAAAATTTTACAGTTTATGCCTATTGTTAATCCCGCAGCGTATTTGCAGAATATGTTTTGCACATCAGAAAAGTTGAGCTATCAGACCTCCAATTAAAATTTCTTTATTAAGGATTTTTACGAAATGAAAATTACAAAAATATCTATCTTATCACTAGCAAAGATATCAGCTTTTGTTCATGGAATTATTGGCATTGTTGTGTCTTTTTTCTTTAGTGTGATATTCTTAGGTGAACAACTTTTTACAGAAGGAGCCTCTTTTCTAGAGGCTGCGGTTGTGTCATTAAGTTTTATCGTATTTCTTCCTATTTTATATTTTATTGCAGGGTTTATTGTTGGGTGTGTGGTGGCTTTTTCGTTTAATAAGGCTGTAAGTTTTTTTGGTGGTTTAGAAATTGAAACAAATTAAAGAAAGGATATTATATGAAAAAAGTGAAATGCATGTTAAACTTTCCCCAAGAAGATCGACCTGCTCTTAGCATCAGATCGTCAGGACATGATCTGTTTCGAGATAAACTGATTCGATCGAATTTAAATCTTGTTATTGATATCGCAAGAAGTTTTTCTGATTATGAAATCCTGGCATCTGAACTTATCGAGGAAGGGATTAATAGGCTTTCTGAAAGCGCGGATCGTTTTAATCCGCAAAATGGATATCGATTTTCTACATATGCGGCTTGGTGGATTAAGCATGGTTTGTCAGAACTCGTTGCTTCAAAGAAAAAGAATTTAAATGCAGCGTGATTATTTGCAGTTTTAGATAATGTTTGATTTTTATTTTAGAACATGTTAGCGTTTATGTAGTTACAATAAGGAGTTAAATAATTATGTTTAAAAAAATCATTTTCTTTATAATCATTTTTTCTACTTCGCTTCCTTGTTTTGCTGAGATTCTACAGGAGGGCTTAGCAGAAAATATTGAGAAAATAACGTTTAAATCTGTTGAAAAAGAAGATCTTAGCTTTGAAAAAGATTCTGATCTTCAAATTTGTTCAGATCAAAAACTTGGCGTGAAGTTTTTGTGTAATTCCAATTGGGAAGTGCAGACTGACGAAAATGCTGTTATGCTTTTTGTTAGCAGGGATCCGGAGATAACGCTAACAATTGCTAAATCCGAAGATCCTGTTAATTCTATTGATCAGCTAACAAAAGAAAATCTCAAAGTCATTGGTGGGTATAAAGATGGATTTAAGATTGAAGAGACTATGGTTGCAGGAAAATTAGCCCTTAAAGTGGAGGGGTATTCTGAAAGCATTCCAGAGATGAAATTGGCCGATTATTATTTTGTCAACAATAATCAACTTTATAGTTTCTTATTTGCTGTTAATCCGTTTGAAGAATATCCTTATTGTGAGAAGTTTTTGTCAAGAATTGTTGCGAGCATCGACCTATTTTAACACCAGGTTTTATGGTTACAAAAAATCTTCTAAGAATTTAAGCGTTGTTGATATTCGGGTGCGTACAGGAAGCATAAAAGAAGGCGACACAATTCTTTTTTTAGGAGAAAAAACACCTGCCTATCGTTGCAAAGTTTCTGAGATGCAAACCGATCACAAATCCATCCAAGAGGCCAAAAAAGGAGAAGCGGCTGGCATTAAGCTGCCGTTTGTCGTCCGCCCAAAAGACAAAGTGTTTTTATGGAAAAAGAAAATAGTTACTTAATTTGGCACGTATCTTTAGAATTCGAAACCGTTCACACTCCGGGAGTGTGAACGGTTATGTTAAAGCCTTTTTAAATATCCTAACTTAAATCTATAAAAGCTGTTGTCTTTTTATTTTATAGCGCTAATAAGATGAATGCCCATGGTGATACTAAAAAAACAAATAATGGCATATGGTGTACAGAATAGATAAGCTGCTAAAATTAATATAGGCGTCTTTTTGCCTAATTTTAGAAGATTGGCAATGATGACAGGTAAAAATAAATGCCACAGCGTTCCAAAGATAGCAAAGAAAAAGAAAAATCCCAAGTAGTTGCTTATATCGCTCATTGGGTATGGGAAGGAAGTTGTGATTGAGCTAAAAAGAGAAATAAGTGAACATATGGCGGGCATGAGAAAATAGCCAATAAGCGAAAAAGGTAGGTCGACAAGGAAAGGAAGTAGCCAATACATTGCCCAATCTGGCTCGCTTCCAACTAATATGCTATAAGCAATATAAAAAATAAAAGAGAAATGAATAGTGGCAAATGTTAGTCCTAGTTTTTCACTTAGCTTTTTTGCTTTGAAGTATTCCACAATATTTCCTTTTTAAAGATTTTACCATATCCGATCTAGAGAACGATATTGAATCGCTTCCGAGATGTGTTCTGGTAAAATTTGATTTTGCTGATCAAGATCAGCGATAGTTCGTGCGACTTTGAGAATTTTGTCATGAGCGCGTGCGGATAAGCCCAGCTCATCGATCGCAACTTTTAAAAGATCTTGAGATTCTTCTGAGACTGAGCAATATTCTTTGATTTGACGATGTTGCATTTGCGCGTTAGAAAATATTTTTGTTCCACTAAAACGTTTGTGTTGAATTCTTCGAGCCTTGACCGCTCTTTTTTTGATATCCGCTGACGTCTCTTTTGTCCTTTGAGAAAAAAGATCTTGTGATTTTAAAGAAGGGACTTCTAGATGAATATCAATGCGGTCCAAAAGAGGGCCAGAGACTTTGGAAAGATATTTTTGTATTTTTTGAGGAGTGCAATGACATTCCTTTTTTGGGTCTGTGTACCAGCCGCACGGGCACGGGTTCATGGCACAAACAAGCATAAATTTTGAAGGAAATTTTACTGATTTGTGAGCACGAGATATGTGTACGCAATGATCTTCGAGTGGTTGACGCAAAGCTTCTAAGACGTTTCGATTAAATTCAGGCAACTCGTCTAAAAATAAAATGCCGTTGTGCGCAAGACTAACTTCGCCAGGTTTTGGAATGGTTCCTCCTCCGACAAGGGCGGCATCGCTTGCTGTGTGATGAGGACAGCGAAAAGGACGCGTTCCAATATTCTTTAAGTTTTCTTCCATTAGTCCTGATACCGAATGAATTTGCGCTGTTTCCAAAGCTTCCTCTAAACTTAGGTCTGGCAGAATAGTGGCGAGTCTTTTTGAGAGCATTGTTTTGCCACTTCCAGGCGGGCCGATCAAAAGGACGTTGTGTCCACCGGCCGCTGCGACTTCGAGGCCTCGCTTAACGTGCGACTGGCCCCTAACTTCGCTAAAATCAATATCATATTGGTTGGATTGTTTGAATGTTTTTTGGATATCAATTTTAAAAGGTTTGATGGAATCAGGGTCTTGTAAAAATTGTATTGTTTGAGCAAGAGTTTTGACTGGAAAAACATCTAAGTTGTTTGCAAGAGCTGCTTCGTGAGCGTTTTTTTCTGGAACGATAATGCCGCCAAATTTCTTTTTAGATGCGCGCATCGCGATTGAAAAAGAGCCTTTGATAGCCTCAACTTCTCCACCTAGCGAAAGTTCTCCTAAAATAACATATTTTTTAATTGAAGAGGAATTGATTGTTTCTGTGGCGCTTAAAATCCCTAAAGCCATAGCAAGATCAAAACAAGGACCTTCTTTTTTGATGTCACCCGGAGAAAGATTAATCGTAATGCGCTGAGCTGGAAATTTGTATCCGCTATTTTTGATTGCAGAGCGAACGCGTTCTTTGCTTTCTTTGACGGCATTGTCTGGAAGACCAACAACAACGATAGAGGGAAGGCCTCGGGAGATATCGATTTCAACTGTAATGGGGATGGCTTCTAGGCCTGAAAGGGCAAAACTAAAGATTTTTGAGAGCATCAGAGTTTGCGTTCGTTAGATGTGTTTGTTTGTCTTTATTTTAATTTAAATTAGCATAAAAAATAGCTTTTCGTCAAGATTAAAACTTGGGGTGTTTAAGGTGGGGGAGTTTTGGAGAGAAGGATTCCCGATACGTTTCGCGTAAAAGGAGCTCCGATGCACTTTGTGCACGGAGTAAATTCTGATAGATACCCCGATATGCTCCATGGAGGAAAGAACTCCGACGCACTTTATGCGCGGAGTAAATTCGCAGACGGCCTTTGGCCTATATTTTATGTCATGCTATGACATAAAATATCTGCTCATTTAAAGGAACCGCTTTCTCGAAACACCCCAAACCCCCTTTAATCTAAGTATATATAGGCTATACTTTATATATAAATATACACTAGTTGTGTATAGTAATTCTAAATTAGTATGTTGAGAAAATAATTTTTCTTTGCCATGGGAGAAAGAATTGAATATTTTGAAGAAAATTATAGCTATTTTTATAACGGTTTGTTTTCTTTCTACAGTCGTTATTCCGCGTGAAGCCTTGGCCCAAGGAGTATTTGGGCTTCCAGCTCCAGGGGCGATGGTTTCTGTGAGCCCTAATTTTGTTCCTACCTTACTTCGTGGTATTAAAATCTATCCTGACAATCCTTTAAAATTTGATTTTATGGTTGATAGCGGAAATACTGGATTGAGTGGGGCTGAGCTCCAGAAAGAAACGGAAAAAAATATTCGATATTTCTTAACTTCTTTGACCATGCCGGAAAAAGACATGTGGGTTAATTTATCTCCACATGAAGAGGATCGTATTATTCCTGACTCATTAGCTCAAACAGAGCTTGGCAGAGATATGTTGGCCCAGGATTATTTTTTAAAGCAAATTACAGCGTCTTTGATTTATCCAGAAGATGATTTGGGAAAGAAGTTTTGGAGCAAAGTGTACAAAAAAGCTTATGAACAATACGGAACAACAAATATTCCTGTTAATACGTTTAACAAAGTTTGGATTGTTCCTGACAAGGCGCTTGTTTTTCAAGATGGAGATACGGCGTATTTGACGGATGTTCATCTTCAGGTTATGCTTGAGCAAGATTATCTGGCCATGACAAAAAGTTCGAATTATAAGCCAGAAGATACGAATTCTAAAAGCTTGATTGCTTCTGAAATCATGCGCGAAATTGTTATTCCTGAGATCGAAAAAGAAATTAATGAAGGAAAGAATTTTGCCCCTTTAAGACAGCTGACTTATGCATGGGCTTTGGCGACATGGTTTAAGAATAATTTAAAGCAGTCTTTTTTGAATCGTGTGTATGTTGATCAGAAAAAAATATTAGGCGTAAACATTGAAGACAAAAAAATAAAAGAAAAAATTTATGATCAATATCTTAAAGCATTTCAAAAAGGCGTGTGTGATTATGTAAAGATTGAATATGATCAATATACGAACAAGAATATTCCTCGTAAATATTTTTCTGGTGGTTTGACATATCGAGGTTCGTCGGTTATTGTTTCAGATTTAAAGAAAATAAGAAAACAGCTTGATGATTTTTCTGTTCGCCAGATACAACGCTTTGATCAGTTTTCTGAGAAGGCCAGCCGCTGGGCAAGAGATTCTCGGATTTCTATTGCTAGCATGAAGATGGAAATTGCGGATAATTTTTCTGCGATGTTTTCAAATCGTCAATCAATAATGAAGACTGCTTTGACAGGAATATTGTCAGCTTTAAGTTTAGTTCCTTCTATGGGGTCGAATCAACAAGGCAGCATTGTTCTTGTTAACGGGGCATATCGCTATTTAGAGCCTGGTGAGAGTATAGAGGAAATTTCTGGAGTGAAGACAGCTGTCTTTGGCGAATCGAATCTCGGAGCTAAGGATTCCGATGAAAACGATCCGTATGAAGACTTTTCTAAAGAGCAGCAAAAAACTATTTCTAAATCAATGGCATATATAAATTTTATAAATGATTTATTGGTGAAGCACGGTCTTAAGATATATTTAGAGAAAAAGACGTTGAGATCGAAGCCGGAAGCTATCAGATTTACGATTAGAGAAGAAGGAGAAGGCAGGGAATCTAAGGCTTTAGCCGCGCTTGATGTTCAGGTTGAAGACGATCCATTTGAGGGCAAGGAAAGATTATTTTTAAGACTTCGTAATTTAGGTTGGGGCGTATTTGGTGTTAGATGGAGTTCGTCAGGAAGGATTTTTTCTGAGTGGACTAGCTATGAGAGGAATTCGCGAGAGGATAGTCAAGGGTTCTTTGTTGACAAATCTGGAAAAGGTTCAGATAAGCTCGATAAGGGAGGGCAAGAAATCTTTGATCAATATATTGCCCCAGGACTTTTTCTTAATCCTTTGTCAAGTAATCCAGACTTTGAGAAATTCTTTCGTGCTTGTTTATTTGGAAAGCTTAGAGAATTTGGTTTTTCTGGAACCTCCGATAACAATGATGTAGATTCTGCTGCTTTTGTCAAGGTTCAAGGAGATAATCTTGTTTTTCCATCCGATAAGAATGTATTTTTTGACACGATTCAATTTGCACCAGAAAATATTTCTGTAGATTTTAAGGCCGATGAGGTTCAAGTAGCTATTGGCGTGGACTGGACAGGGTCTATTACAAAAGAAATGGCGGAGGCTCAAAGGCAGAGTCTTATTGATTTAGCAAATCAGCTTAAAGAAAAAGAGATTAATAATATAAGAATTTCAGTTGCGGTTGTTGGAAAGAAAAGCATAGAAATTCCTGAGAGTATGAGTCCTCAGGAACTCTTAGATTTCTTAGAGAAATCAGATTTCTTAAGAAAAGCAGGTTATGGGAATACGCCTTTTATTGAAAAGCTTGATAGCTTAAGCATGAGTCAGCCTGAAGGTGCTCTTATTTATTTTCCAACAGATGCCTGGCAAGATTATGCAACAGATGGAAATTTTCCTTTATCTGCAGATGAGATTCTTGCCCTTAGAGTAGGCGGAAAAGACATTTTCCAGATTATTGATCAGGCTGGAGAAAAGGGACAAGAAATTTATATTTTGAATGTAGGAGACAAAGGGAAAACGCCGCCTTTGATTAAGATATTGCGAGAATATAATGCTCCACATGTTCATATTCAAGAGTCTGATTATAAAGGGTTTGGGGATCAGGTTTTTAAGACTGCACAACCTATTTTTTCTATAAGTTTTCCGGAGAATGTAGCGCCTAAAGATCTCACGGTTAGTCTTTTAGGAGAAAAAAGATCTTTTTCTTTTCGAGCGGATGGAACTCAATTAGGTCAAGAAGAAGGATCTGAGTTCGATCGTTTGTTGGAAACAGCAAGAGCAGAAGGAGAAATAAAACAAGGAGGAGCTTTAAATATTGATTCTGAAACAGGAGAAATTCTTGTTCCTTCTTCTATTTTGGGTAAAAAAGAAGGAACGCTTCACGTTGTTGCAGAAAAATCAGAAGTGCCTATTGTTAGGAATAAAGAAAAGAAGACTCTTGTTTTAGTCATTGATGCAAGCGGTTCTTATGAGAGTAAGTTTAAAAGAGATCTCGGAAAATTAAAGGAACGCTTAACTGCTCTTCATGAGACGTGTATTATTCCAGGATTAGTCGTGATTGCAGATGGCAAAGTGAAAAGCATTAATACGTATAATCTTAAGGAGCAGATTAAGGCTCTTGATAATGAGATCACGCCAGGAAGCAACACGCCAAATTTTCAGGCAATAGACCAAGCAGTGGATATGCTTGTTAATTCCATGGATCAGCATACACAAGCGACTCCAGTGCTGGGGGTTTTAGGTGATTTGATGACGACAGATTTGTCTGGAGGGGATGATTTTAAAACAACGTTAAGGAAAATAAAAGAAAAAGGAATTCATTTAAAATTGATGGGATCGTTTGGTCAAGATATTTCAAAGATGTATGAAATGACTAATGAAGAAATTAAAGATAAGATATTAGATTTTGATATTGAGAAATTTCGCTTATTTTCGATGAACCATTATGGGAGAGCTCTTTCCCTTCTTGCTCAGCTGTCTATGAGCAGCGCAGGAGATATTTCAAAAATGGTTTATTTGAGTAAAAAAAGTGATTATTTTGAGGCTCTTGATCCGCTGCTCGATGATTTAATTAAAGAAGATCAGATTGTTCCCATTAAAGATGGTTTTGTTCCTGAAAAAGTTTATTTTGTTGATCCTTCCGGAAGAATTATAGAATTTGACGTAGAAGTTGTTCCAGGCGCTACAGGAAGTGTGAAGCAAGAAGATGGTGGATCGATTCAATCTGAAACAAAAAATAATTTTCTTAAAGAAGTTATTGTCATTGATCAGAAAGCAGGAACAACAAAACGTTTTTATGATATGGATGGAGAGCTAGTTGATCCAGATTATAAAGAAAAAATTGATGAAATTAATGAAGTGATAAAAGAAAATTATCCCGAATATCGAGATGGTTATCCTCCTCAGTATAGTTTGATTTCTGCTTTCGAAGCAGGCAATGTTTATTATGAGGTTAACGGCGAGAATTATAAAGATATACTATCTGAACTTAAACAAGCTCTTTCTGGCGGGGGAGATGTGCGAATTTTTGGAGCCTATACAGAAGAGTATGAGGATCAAATCGGGCAAAATTCTGGCGGTGGTGATGCATCTTTGCAAAAAGGATCCTCGATTATTGACATAATGCCAAAAAATACTTTCACGCCAAGAGATTCTGAAGTTGGCGGTATTCGTTTGGATGCACAAGGTCTTGATATTCAGACTCAAGGTGATATGTTGGATTTTTCTTCTCCAGAAGGGTTAGATCAGATTTCTCCTGATCAGATTCCAGGTTTTATCCCTACTATTATCAGCATTATCCCTGTTATAAATCTTTCAAGTGCAGAAGATTTATTCGATCAAATTCCTAAATCTTAACTTTTTAAGAAAATCTGCATTTAATACTATTATTAATAGAAATAGTTTATAATGATATATAAAGGCGAGAAAAGACCTTGCTTTTTAAAGGGCTAAAATCTATAATGATAAATTAATATCAATGGTTTTTAGAGAATTTTAAAAAAGGGGAAATTTTGAACAGCGTTATTCAGGAAGTTATTTCCAATAAAGTTTTTGTGGTTACGCTTCTTGTTTGGATTCTTGCGCAGACAATCAAGGTTATTTTAGGCGTTATTAATCAAAAAAAGTTTGATTTTAAGTGGTTTATTGGAACAGGCGGAATGCCATCGAGTCATGCGGCTGGTGTTACTGCGCTAGCTACGACTTGTGGAATTCATTTAGGCTTTGATTCTGTAACATTTGCTTTGTCGGCTGTTTTTGCAATGGTGACGATGTTTGATGCACAAGGTGTTCGTTGGGCAACAGGCCAGCAGGCACAAATTCTTAATAAAATATTGGATGATATTTATTGGCGCGGTAAGGTTGAACCTCAATATTTTAAAGAACTTATCGGCCACACACCTATTCAGGTATTCGCTGGATCAGTTTTAGGGCTTGTTGTTTCTATTTTTCTTTATTATAAGTTGTAGTTTTAATTGTGTTTTGAAATCTAAATCGTAGATACCGTAATTCTTAATAAAAAATATGGGTTTAATTTAGAGAGGTGATTGTGAAAAAGAAATTATTGATTGTTGCAGGTGTCATTGTTTTTCTTTTAATTTTAAAGCTTGTTTCGACTCCTCGTTCATCGACTACTGTTGTTAAAAAAAATCGATCTTCTTCAAGTGAAGCACTTGCTCTTTACGAAAAAGGAGTAGAGCTACAAAAGAATAATGATTGGCTTGAGGCTAAGACGATTTATGATCAAATGATGAGCGAGCATTTTGATTTTGATCAGATTGAAGATGTTCAAAAAAGATTAGAAGACGTGAACATGAAAATTATTCTTTCCAACGTTCAAACTCCGCAGACAGTTATTCACATCGTCGAAAAAGGTGATTCGCTTGGGAAGATTGGCCAGAAATATAATTGTACAATCGCGTTGATCAAGAAAAGCAATAATCTTAAAGATGACACAATTCGCCTTAATCAAAGGTTGCGTATTTGGACTAGCGAGTTTAGTGTCCTTGTCGATAAATCACAGAATACGTTAATATTAAAAGCGGGTGATGATATTGTTAAGACATATACAGTATCAACGGGAGAAAATAATTCAACTCCTGTGGGGACGTTTGTTATCGAAACAAAATTGATAGATCCTGTGTGGTTTAAAAGTGGCGCAATCATTCCTCCAGACAGTCCAAAAAACGTTCTAGGAACCCGTTGGATGGGATTTGATATTCCTGGGTATGGTATTCATGGAACAACAGAGCCAGAAGCGTTGGGCCAGCAAGTAACGGCAGGTTGTGTTCGTATGCGTAATGATGAGGTCGAAGAGCTCTATGATCTTTTGCCTTTTGGAACCAAGGTAACTATTGTTGATTAAAAAGAATATTTTATTTTTATAAGGGGACGTATGAGTCGATTAGATTTTGAAAAACCTATTTGTGAGCTGGAAGATAAAATTAATGAATTAAGAAGTTTTAATTCCGATAAAAAAGCTAATTTATTACCAGAAATCAAGAAACTTGAAGATAAGCTTTCCAAGATGAGAGTGGATGTGTATCAAAAACTTTCCCCTTGGCAGCGCATCCAGATTGCTCGCCATCCAGATAGACCGTACACACTTGATTATATACGATTAATTGCAGAAGATTTTGTAGAGCTTCATGGCGATCGATTGTTTGCTGATGATTATGCGATGATTGCTGGTTTTGCGACCATTGATAAGCAAAAATTTCTTGTGATCGGTCATCAAAAAGGGCGTGATATTAAAGAAAATGTTTTGCGTAATTTTGGTTGTGCTCATCCTGAAGGGTATCGAAAGGCAATGCGTTTGATGCAGATAGCTGAAAAGTTTAATTTGCCTGTTCTCATTTTTATTGATACGCCAGGAGCTTATCCTGGAGTTGGTGCTGAAGAGCGAGGGCAAGCGCAGGCTATTGCAAAAAATTTAATGGATATGGCAAGGATTTCAGTTCCGATTGTCGCTTTTGTGATTGGCGAAGGTGGAAGCGGAGGTGCTTTAGGTATTGGTGTAGCGGACAGAGTCCTTATTTTACAACATGCTTATTATTCTGTTATTTCGCCTGAAGGCTGTGCCTCTATTCTTTGGCGCAATAGCGTTCGGGCGCCGGATGCTGCTTTAGCACTTAAAATTATGGGCGAAAATTTGCTTGAGTTTGGAATGGTTGAAGAGATCATTGAAGAACCCTTAGGCGGAGCTCACCGCGATCCAGAGGCTGTGGCTGCAGGCATCAAGAAGGCTGCTATTGTTCATGTTAAAGAATTGATGAAGTTATCCAAAAAAGAACTCTTAGATGCTCGTTATGAGCGTTTTCGCAGGATCGGAAAGTTTATCGAAGAGGAATAATTTTTCTAAAAGATCGTTAATTAAAATTTAGTTATCGGTAATTCATGCGTTGTTGTTCAACAACAAAAAAAGATATTAAAGATCTAACCTTAGATGAATTTTCTACTTACCTTAAAAGTGTAGGTGAGAAATCGTTTCGTGCACAACAAATTTTCAAATGGATTTATGATAAAAAAGTAGATAGTTTCGATGCGATGCGCAATGTATCGTCTGATTTGAAAGAAAAGCTTAGTCAAGATTTTACATTCTCTATTTTTTCTCCTTACAAAAAACAAATATCCAAGGACCAAACAGCTAAGTTTTTGTTTGAAGTTGGCGCAAATCAATATGTTGAGAGTGTTTTGATTCCAGCCAAAGGAAGGCTAACGCTATGTATCTCGACACAGGTCGGATGTAAGTTTGGTTGTCTTTTTTGCGCAAGCGGGAAAAATGGTTGGTTGCGAAATTTAAGCTGTAGTGAAATTCTTAATCAAATTTTATCTGCACAGAAACACGATTTATCAAAAAAAATTACGCATATTGTTTTTATGGGGATTGGTGAGCCGTTTGATAATTATGACAATGTGTTAAAGGCGATAAGGATTATTAATGACCCCAAAGGATTTGGTATTGCTGCTCGGCGAATCACGGTCTCTACGTGTGGGTTAATTCCAGAGATTAAAAAATTCTCGCAAGAAGGTCTACAGATTGAGTTGGCAATATCTTTGCATGCATCGGATAACAAGATTCGAAATAGGCTCATGCCTGTAAACAAGAAATACCCTTTAGAAAAACTTTTAAAGACATGTCAAGAATATGTTCAAAAGACAAAGCGGCAAATTACCTTTGAATATGTTTTGATCAAAGAATTAAATGCAAGTCATCGGGATGCTGAAAATCTAGCCAGCCTTTTAAAGGGGATGCTTTGCAAGGTTAATTTGATTGCGTATAATCAAATTGATATTCCTGGCTGTTCTGCGATGGGTCGTGATGATATTTTTCGTTTTAAGAAGATTTTAGAGGATAGAAAGATTCTTGTAACGACACGTTTGGCTAGAGGGCAGGACATCAGTGCTGCATGTGGCCAGCTTCGTTACGTGAACACCGAAAAGAATTAAAAGGGCGTGATTATTTTATAATTTGACTAGCCGAGCCAATAAGTTCTTGCATTTTAGGATTTGCTAAGAGTTTTTGAAATTTTGGATTATTTTGAATTTTTTGTAAATCTTTAGCCATGACTGCTTGAGCAAATGCAGGATCTGAAAGTGTTGCTTGGATCTCGGGATCTTGAATGATTGTTTGAATCTCGGACAAGACTTGAGGGTTGCCAAGAATTTGTTGTTCGTATTGAGCCATTTGATCATCTGAAGCGAGAAGGGTATTAGCAGGCTCTTCTGCTTTAGTTGATATGCTTGCGATATTGGTATCTTCTACTTGTATTGTGCCAAAGGATGTTTGAACGGAATATTCTCCATTGCTAAGACCGACGACGGTACCTTTAATTATAGATCCATCCTTGAGCGTGATTATTTTTAAGTTTTGGGCATAAGACTGTTGGCAGGTAAATACCGTTGAGATAAGTAAGAAAGTAAGAAATATTTTTTTCATGTTTCCTCCTGTTGTTATATTAAATAGTATAGCTTAATTAGAGGAAAAAAACAATTTTGTTAAGTGTGCGAAGATGCTTGTTTTTTGTTTGGTTCGTTTTAGTTTTAAGGTATAATACATTTTGGTTAAGAAAATTTAAGCTTTAGTAACGGAGACCAAGGAAAATGGGAACAATTGAGCATCGAAAACTTTTTCGCGTTCAGACATCAATTAAAATTTCTTATGAATCTGTAAGAAATCCAGAAATCAAAGGGGAAGCGTACACTGCAGATATTAGCTCTATCGGTGCGCAAATTATTGGTAAAGATCTTCTTGAAGTTGGAACAGAATTGAGCGTTAAGTTTGGTATTTCAGAAGAAAAGAATCCTATTTTTGCTTTGGCAAAGGTTGTTTGGCAGAAAAAGTGTGAGTATTCTCCGGAGAATCAAAAAACGTATTATTCTACAGGATTGATGCTTTTAGATATGTCTCCTGACGATGCTATTTTGACGTCAGATTATATTTTTGATGTTGCTAAACAGCAACAACTAAAGTGTGAAAAACAAATTATCGATCAACTTGAGTTAGGCTGATCTAGGAATTTATGGACATTTCTTTTATTATTCCTATTTATAATCAAGAAAAAGAGATTAGATATCTTTGCGATGCTCTTGAGCATATTGCTAAGAACATGAGTTTGAAATGCGAGATTTTGCTTTGCGATGATGCGAGTAGAGATGGAAGTACAGAGTTGATAAAAGAAATTTCTTTTCGTTATGGCATGGTTAAAGGTATTTTTCATAGAAAGCATGAAGGTTTTGGAAGGACCTTTCGAGATCTTATTTCTGAATCTTGTGGAACGATTGTTGTTTATTTAGACGCAGGCTTGCCTTTCGATCTTGATAGCTTTTCTTCTATTTTAGATAAAATTAGAGATTTCGATATTTTGGTTGCTTCTCGCTTTATTGATCCCAACACGTCAAAGAATATAAAATTGCGTCCTATTTTTTCAATATATCGATTCTTATGTTCTGTTTTTCTAAATAATAATGTAAAAGATCTTGAATCTGCAATGGTATTCTTGCGCAGAGAGAAGATTTTAGATCTTAATTTAAAAGCAAAGGAAAAAGCTATTTTTCCTGAATTATACGCAGTTGCTCTTAAAAAAAATCTTTTTATTAAAGAAATCCCAGTTAGTCTGAGAATTAAAAGACAGTCTCCCCATCCAAGAATTATGTTTAAAGACATTCTTGATATTTTACAAATTTAGAATTTAAAAGATATTTTTTACGTTGACGAACAAAGCTTTGTTTTGTGAGGTTTTGCGTCGGTTTTTATTTAGAAGTAATGTTAGATGGTGCTGGAGGAGGGAGTATACATCCACCTTTTAGTATTTATTCGTAATTTCCGCTTATTCGTAGTTTCTCGTCCACAAAGTAATACAATTCAATCCAATTCAGTTAATTTCAAATAATAGAAACATGGTTTTTGAACATGGTTTTGGTGACCATTTGGTGACTAATTCTGTGAGGGCATAACTTTGTAAGAGAGAGGTATGTAATGAGTGAACGAATGTGTTCAATGTGTTCTTATCAAGGAAACATCGATAAAGAATGTTTCAAGTTTGTGCATGAAGATGACAGAGGAAAGTATAAGCGTTCAGAATTTTATTGGATAAAGAAAAATATTGCAGGTGTTAAAGGTGGTTCATATATTCTTTGCAAGAAACTCAAAGAAGCATTAAAAGACAAGATTGAACGACAATGGCGTGTCTCTGACTTTGAAGGCGGCTACAAAGAAGGCAATAAAGTATATTGCTTTAATCACGAAGATGAAGACTTGTCAGAAATAAAAGCAGCACAGAAAGAACTAGCAGAAAAAGATTATAAGAAATCAAGCACACCAGAGTTACCCCCAGACCCTAGAGACGCATCCTACCTTGAATATCTTCTTAACTACGAAGCAAAGAAAAGATTTGGATTAACATCTTTACAGGAAGCTCTTTTGTCAGATGTCATGGACAGTCTAGCGTACCAAAGAAACGGAAAGTTAGTTCGAAAGAATAAAAGAAGATTCTTTTTGGATGATTACGGTGAATTAACGTCAAAGGCTATTGACTATCTTTTAAGCGACCAAAGTCGATATTCTTATTTATATGACGCAGAACAAGAAATGGAGTTTTCGATTGGAAACTCAAAGATTTGTCTAGTTAAGATTAAGCCGTTGAAATATGGACGTTCTGAGGCAAATGAAGAATCTCGAAGAAGAGCAGTTTATGAGACATGGAGACATGTAA
Organism: Candidatus Omnitrophota bacterium; assembly: GCA_028693815.1. NCBI lineage: Bacteria > Pseudomonadati > Candidatus Omnitrophota > Candidatus Omnitrophota bacterium. The sequence continues at coordinate 3,224 of JAQUUP010000014.1, read as the reverse complement.
AGCTAAAGCTCAAAGAAAGAATAGATTTCAAGGGTCGAGGTCTTAGAAATTTAAAGGATGCTCTTGAAAATGATATAAAGTCAAAAATGAGCCATAAAACTACAACCGAATGTATATAAGTAGAGAGATAATTTACAAGGAGCGAATGATGGCAGAGCGAAAAAGAAACAAGGTTAGTTGGTATTCAAAGGCTAGAGGCTATGGCTTCTGTTTTGAGAAAGATAACTCAAGTGTATTCATACATTTCTCAGACCTAGAGGACACATTTAAGTGTCTTGAGGCTGGAGATTTGATTGAGTATGAAAGGGTACAAGAAGCCAAAGGATTAAGAGCTAGGAATGTCAAACGAATAACAAGTCAGCGTAAGAGCGAACGAGAAAGCAACAGATTAGGAGATGCAACATGAAAAGACGATTTACTGATACCGACAAGTGGGAATCGGGATGGTTTGCAGACCTTCCAGCACCAACAAAGCTCGTTTATTTATATCTAATAGAAAGAGCAGACCTTGGTGGATTTATTGAGCTTAGGGAAAAGCATATTTCTTATATGACAGGTCTTTCATTAGAAGAGATAAAGCAGGCTCTAAAAGATTTAAAGGTGCATTATATCTGTTCAAATGACAATTCAGGCTTGGTGTGGATTAAAGACTATCTTTTTATTCAAAGCAATATTCCTTTGCAGTTAAGCAACCCTGCACATAAAGGAGCAATGAAATATATTGAGCAACACATCAACAAGTTTAATGTTCCAGAAATAGAGCAGTTGATTGGATTAGAAGTAAGCACCTTCAAAGGAGCTTCGAAGCACCTTCAAAGGGTCATAGGTAATAGTAATAGTAATATAGCAAGTAATGGTAATAGAGAATGTAATTTAGTAGGTAATGGAAAAGTATTAGGTAAAGGAGTAAAAGAAGACAGTAAGCATAAAGATAACTCTATAAGAAGTTCACTCTTAGAATCAGAAAAGAGATTGCTTAAACAATTTAAAGAAGAACCTGAAGATGAAGAAGAAAGAGATAGGCAAGAAGCTCTTAGGAATACTGAAAAAGTTTTTGGAGCTAAGTGGTAAATTTGCTAATAGCGATTAAGGAGAATATGAATAGAATAAATAAATTCCAAGAACCAGACGCAATGCAATTTTGGTATTCCGAATATTTACTACAGAGCCATCTGTTGAAGATATTCTTTGAAAAGGAGTTTGAGTCGATTATTAAACAATACGAAAAGGAGACAGATGAAAAAACAAATCAAGACCAATAAACAAGATGTTTGGCAAGTTAGAATTCCAGAACCGACCGATGTATCTAAAGGCAGAAAAGTTAATCCATGGATGATTAACCCATCAACAAACAGAGAGGAAAAAACTAATGGCTAAAATATTTCAAACAAAAGTAACAAAACCTTCGGTTGCACGTGTAAGAAAAGAAACCAAAAAAGAAATTGTAAAAAGTAAGGGAAACAAGAAAGTAGTTTATTCCAAGTAGGCATAATAGCCTAACCCTCCTAGGCTAGGGGTTGGTTTCATGCTGACCCCATATGCCAAAATCGCCAATTAGAAAGAAAAAATAATTATAAAACCTAAATATTTAACACTCATAGATGGAACAAGAATCCCCTTAACCTCAACAGGCGTAGTCAATCCTATTCATATGAACAAGTATCTTACTGCACAAAGGGCACTGATGTCTCAAAAAGCAAAGAGCAAGTTCAAAATAAAACGCACCATTGTATAAATAAACCGCCAAATGAAATAAATCGCCAAAGGTAAAAAAAGAACAATGCCTAAATTAACATATAAGCAAAGACTATTCGTTTCAGAATTTCTCTCTAACGGAATGAATGGTAGTGAAGCAGTACGTAAATCTTATCCCAACATAAAGACAAAAGGAGCAATAAGACAGATGGCACATAAACTGGTAACGCATGGTAACGTCAAAGCAGAGATTGAAAAGGTCACAGAGTCTTTGCTTGATGATAAGTTACTTTTAGCAGAAGAAGCAATCCGAAATACAAAAGAGTCTCTCGAATACATTCAAAATAAGAAAACATGGACGAATAACGACATTGCGACTAAGCATAAGCTAGAAAGAACAATCTTAGAGCTAGCAGGGCAGCTTGGCTCTAGGAATAATACTCTCGTAGCCATAAATAATAATCAATCTGAAGGCGTAGATGTAAAAACTATGTCTACGATAGAGCTATGTATGCTTAAAAAGCGTGTTGATGCAGAAGTAGACACAAGAAAAGAATCAGGCGACCATGTCGTAGAAATTGCGTTTTTTAGAGACAGCGAGCCTACTATTTCAGATGAAGAAACAAAAAGAATGTTCCCGCAGTTATATACCTAGAATAAATAAAGGGTATCTGTTTTAATAGCATAATACACATAGAAGAATAAACACATGTTAAATCGGTCGTTTATTTATTATTCAATCAGCGTCTAGGAAGCGATTTAAAGCCCTTATTATTTAAGCCATAAGAATGTATTGCTAGAGTAACAGCGTCTATCTAGGCTTAACCTAGAGCGACTGAGGGGCATTGTAGTATGTGTTTCTCGAGGAGAACAAGGTATCAAGTAGGCACCATGGGAAACCATTAATATTAATTCCTAAAGAAGCCATAGGCACCCCAAGGGCACCTTAGTATATGTATAAACCTTCAGACTAAATTATAATAATTTTTGGAATATTGGGGTTAGTGAAACAGAAGTGTAAGGCAAAGTGCGAAAAGAATCAAGAACAGTTTTATTACCCAAGCGCCTATAAGCAGAGGTATTGTAATTCTCCATAATAATATTGCTGGTACGAAGAAACCGAGTCCATACATAAAGCCACTGTTGTTGGTGTTAAAGACCCAAAAACTATCAGGAAGAAAAACGCTCAAGGGTAACGTGATGCAAGACCTTATTCCATCCCAGATGCCACAGCGGAATCCTACTTTCTCATATCCGTAGGTGCTCAGGTTTGCGTAGCAGTAATTAAAGGAGCAGAATAAGAAGAGTATCGCCATCACGATGGATATTAAGTATTTTTTCTTTTTCATAAATCTTCCAGAAGTTAATTAGGTCTTTCTTCAGTAAAAAGAATTAAATAATTGTTATTATTTTTGTATCTTGCTTGAATGATGTGAGGAAGTTGCTTAGAGGTGTAGTTTTTCTTTTCTCGAGTATTTCTTATAGATGGATTTACTGTTTCTTTAATAAATTTTAAAAGGTCTTTCAAT